>NZ_JBFAGB010000012.1:0-232365 GCF_040639875.1 Actinomadura sp. NPDC023710 | reverse complement strand
CCCACCCTGATGGACCATCTCGGCCTGCCCTACGACGGCGGCGGGCTGCCCGGCAGGTCGTCAACGTCGGCGGCCGGGACCTCGCCGACGTGGACCTGGTCGACGCCAGCCCCCACCTGGTCGCTCACCTCGGAGTCCTAGGTCACCACTTGTTGGACCAGTAGATGGCGTCCATGGCCACGCGGACCGGCGGGGCGCCGTTCCGGATGTGCTTCCAGTTGGCGTCGTTGAGGCTGTAGTTCAGCCGGTAGTGGCCGGAGACCCTGGTACGCAGGTCGCTGTGCCGGAGGCCGGCGATCGGGGCGTAGCGCACCCGGTGCTGGGCTCCGATGAGGGCGGGCGCGGCGCTGGAGGAGTTGACCGCCTCGTCCCGGTCGGTGGCGAGCAGCGTCCAGTCGGTGCCGCCGTCGGCCTGGGGCAGCTGCGGGCCGAGCCAGTTCAGGAACGAGTTCATCCCGCTCATCTCCCGGCACTGCTTGTCGGACGCACAGAACGTCGGCACGATGGCGCCCTTGTGCGGCGTGCCGAGCGTGACCACGTCCTGGATGAGCAGCTTGGGCGGCCAGCCCGGCTCGTGGCGTGCGGAGCCGGCGATCGCGGCGCGGGCGACCAGGCCGCCCATGGAGTGCGCGACGATGTCGACGGTCTGGCCCTTGGACGAGTAGTTCTTGTAGATGTTCTGGGCCAGCTGCCTGCCGAGATCCTTGATGGAGGTGTCGGTCGACCCCTTGGCGATCCGCACACAGCCCTTCGGATCGTCGGTGGAGTAGTAGCCGACCCGGTGGAACTTGCCCGTCCAGCCCCAGCCGCGCATCGCCTTCACCGCGCCGGTCCACTTCTTGGCGCATCCGGTGTCGGTGACCTTCTGCCGGTACCCCTTGATGAGGTAGACGGGCGTGTTCGCCGAGTCCCCACTGACGCGGGTGGCACCGGCTGCGATCTGCGCGGCGGTCAGGCTTTGGGCCGCCTGGACGGCCTTGGTGCCCCCGGCGCTCAGTTTGGTCTCCCGAGCGGGCAACGCGTCGCATGCCACCAGTCCCAGACCGGTCGTCATCACGAGGCCGGCGGCGGCAAAGGCAGCCTTTCTCCGGACGGTGATCGCCATGATTCATCTCCCCTTCGGTAACTGGTGGAGAAATTACTTGAGGTAAATCACGGGCGGGCAGGGCTGAGGGACCTCAATGCGCCGCTGGAATTTTGGGGCCCTAGGGCTCTAGTGGGATGCAGGGACCCCGGCAGCGGGCCCGGAGCCCGGGGTCCGTGCAACCTCCCCCAAGTATCTCGTCCGCGCAGTTCAGAGCCTCGCAGAACCATCCGTTGGGTTTCAGAGATGGCCAAAGAAGCGCTGACGAAGAAACTTCGTCAGGCATTCGCGGGCGCTGATCACAATTACACGATGATCAAGGGTTGACCTGCTCGCCCGGCCCCTCTAGTCAGCACGCCGAAGTCAGCCGAAGCAAGTGGCTGGGCGGCGCCACCGGGCTCCCAGACGTCGGTGCACGCTGGCATGCCTGGAGCCAACACGCCGACGGCAAGTGGCCCACCCCCGCTGAGGTCACCCACGCCGAGGAGGTCCTCCACTTCGCGTTCAGCGCGGGTGGTGCCGTACGTGACCACGGTCCTGTGAAGCTGCATCGCTGAACTCGCCGAAACCGGCTGCCGCGCCACCGAAAGCATCACCCGGCACCCGCAACCCGACCCGCCGGGACCTGCGGTGCGCACCGACGCAGAGTTCACTTATCGGCTCCACCGGGGTTATGGTCGGCCGGTGTACGTCTTCCTGTCCCTGCTCTTGGTCATGGCGCTGGCGCTTCTGCTTCTGCTCGCCCTGGTGATCTACGGACGGCTCGTGGTCCGCAACCAGCGCAAGGCCCTCGGAGCACTGCGTCAAAACGGCCTCGCGTTCCTATGCCGTCCAACGCTGGGCATGCAGAACCTGGCTGGATTCATCCTCAGCGTCGACCAGAACTCGGTCGCACTGTGGAAAGTCGGGCTCGGTCAGCCGGTGCAGATACAAACCTTTCCCAGCACTGGTGCCAGAGTCGCCCCGACCACGGTGAAGGTCAATCTTGCACGCAGGTCGTCCGGGCTGTCCATTACCTCCGCCGCCGCAGAACGCCTGGACGTCGTCATCTATCCAGATCCGACGATGTCGTACTCGTCCCCCGCTGATGGCGCTTTTCTCGACCTCGTCTGCGACAAGATCCAGGAGAGCCTGGCACGCACTCCCGGGTCCTACGAATGACCGCCGGGTGCCTCCAGCAATGCTGCCACTTACTTCCGCCACGCCTGCACGAACACGACAGGCCCCGGCGCTGCTTGCCCCCTCGCCTGGCCAACTTGAGGCGCGAACATCCTGATCCGTAGCAACGAGGCCCAGCGTCAGTGATGAGTCACTGGCCTGGGCCTCCAGCCTGGTATCGGTGACGGGAAGGGCCGGCGCCCGCCTGCTGACCTGGCCGCTCTCCAACGCCGTGGCGGCGTTTCTCTTTTGAGGCGTTGGCCGCGATGCCACTATGATCGCTCGATGTCGCTCACGGTGCGATGGATTCGGCTGCTGATGGCGGTATCGGCAGTCGGCTTTGCAGGCGCCGCCTACGCAATCCGCGCCACAATGGACGGACCCATCGAACAGTACTCAGGTGCCGCCTTGTCCGCGGCCATCGTCTACACGATAGTCATCTTCATACGACCCCGGATCTCCCCCCTGCCCGCTGGCAGCGCCGCGATCGCATACTGCTGGCTCATCGAGTGCGCACAGCTCACCGCCCTGCCCGCGGCACTCTCCCAACGCAGCTGGCTCGCGCGTCAGCTACTAGGCGCCCAGTTCGACCTCATTGACGTTGTCTGGTACCCCGTCGGCGTCATCCCATTGGTCGCCGCGCATTGGTTCCTTCAGGCCCGCACACGTTCCCAAACAGGCCCGACACCCGTTGAGCCTTAGCTGAGCGCTATCAGGATATTCATACCCTCGGACCCAGGCATCCTCGATGGAGCGGGTGACGGGAATCGAACCCGCTGTCAGCTTGGGAATCAAGCCGATCATGCACGCCAAGGCCGCTGATCTGGCCGACCACGGTGCCGCAAGTGACCGTGAATGACCCCTGTTCCCGCTGGCTAATGGCTCCCTAATCGTCCACCGCCGCACTTTTCGACCTCGAAGGTACGGGCACATGGCCGCGCCGGACCGGGTCATCGTCAGGACATCGATGGCGATCCAATGAACGCAGATTTCGGACGATCCCCCCGAAACCGTTGGCGATCATGGTGCGTCTCACCCAGCAGCCGAGTCACAACGGTTGCCCGCCGACTACAAGGAGTACCCAGGTGCCAGTTTCCCGCTGGATCGCCGGAGGCATCGCCGCCCTCACCGCCACCGCCGCCGTTGCGACCGGGATCGTCGTCTCGACGGCCGGCGCCCGAGACGGCGGCCGGGCCGGTGCCGCCGGAGCCGCCCAGGCCCTGCCCACCCGGCCCGCCGCGATTCCCCAGGGCATGCCCTACGAGCCCGTGTCCGCACCCCGCGGCCGGCCCGCCCTGCAACAGGCCGCGGCCGCGCCCGGGTCGTACACCGTGAAGATCATCGGGCAGTACCAGAGCAAGAACAACTGGTGCGTGCCGACGTCGAGTTCGATCAGCCTGCGCACCCTCGGCATCAAGGTGAGCCAGGCCACGCTCGCCAAGAAGATGAAGACCGCGGGCCCCGGCACCACGGCCAGGCAGGCGCTCCCGGTGCTCAACGCCTACGCCAAGCCCAAGCACCTCGCCTACCGGACCGGGGACGACATCAGCACCGGCACGAAGCTGCTGACCAAGGTCAGGTACGACGCGGGCGTGCTGCACCGGGCCACGGTCCTCGGCGTATGGGCCGACGATCTGCCCTGGAACACCAAGCAGGGCTTCCCCAACCACACCGGGCACGCGATCGTCGTGTACGGCTACAACGCCGGCAAGAAGACCATCACCGTCTGGGACCCGTGGAAGGCGACCGGCGGCAAGCACACCATCAGCGCCGCCAAGCTCTCCGCCGTCTCCCAGAAGGGCGGAATGTTCGTCATCAACCCCACCCTCTGACCAAGACGAACCGGCCGGGCCTGAGCGGCGGACGCCTCTGCCGACCGACGCGCTAGAAGACCGCCGCCGGGCCCTGGCCGCCGCCGATGCCCATCGCCTCCAGGCCGTACCGACTCAAGTGCGGTCTATGCCGTACGGGGGGTCGGGGCGCTGGGTGGCTTGGCGTTGGCGTGAGAGCTGGTCGAAGATTTCCTGGTGGTATCTGTCTTCGAGGGCTTCCTTCCCGCTCGGCACCAGGGCGATGAGCATCAGGGTGATGACGGGGCATCCGCCGATCCAGATGATCAGCGGCCAGGTCAGGGAGAGCACGCCCGCGCCGGTCGGGGCCGGTGCGCTGTGGTCCATCGTGAAGCTGGCGGCCGCCATGCCGGTGTAGTGCATGCCGCTGACGGCCAATGCCATGATCGGGATCGCGCCGGCCATCGCCAGTTTGCTTCGGACATCGCGGGTCACCCACAAAGCGGCGGTAGCGGCCACGACGGCGATGACCACGGACAGTGCGACGATGCGCATGTCGTAGTGAATCGATCCCTGGACCTGCATCGCCGCCATGCCCGTGTAGTGCATGGCGGCGACGCCGACGCCGGTGAGCAGGCCGGCCAGCAGCAGCGCCGGCAGCTTCGCCCGGCTGTAGCCGACCACGAACATGCCGACTGCGACTATGCCGACCGCGATCAGAAGACTCAGAGCGGTCAGGGGGATGTTCCAGCTGACCTCCGAGCCCTCGACGGTGGTGCCCACCATCGCGATGAAGTGCATGGCCCAGACCCCGGTGCCGCCGATCGACACCGCTGACCAAGCCAGCCACAGGTTGCGAATGGCACGGGTACCCACCCATGCCCGGCTCGTGCACGCCAGGCCGAGTCCGCAGCCGAGGCATGACACCAGATAGGCGAGCAGAGGGGCATACGTCCAGTGCCCCATCCCGGTTTCCATGTGGCCCAAGGCGAGCTCCAAACCCTCTTCTTGTGAAGAGTGGTGCCGTGAACGCGGTCGTTCGGACGGACCGTAATCGACTACGTTGGGTAACTGTAAGGGTTCCTGGTTCGCCTCATCGAGGTTGCGTTGACGCTCCGGCCGGAGAGGGTTGCCAAGTCAACACACCATCCGCGGCAATTGCAAGATCATCCCAGTGCATCCCGTCATGCACAGTGTGTAGTTATAGTCGTGTCGTTTCACGGCGAGGCGGCCGGAACTGCGCGGTTCTCAGGTGGCAGGGAGCCCCTTGCCGGAAGGCGAAACCGCCCATGCGGCCCGACCGCCACGCGCGCGCTGCCGTGCCCGCCGGAGGTGCGAGTCGAGCCACACATCAGGGCGACCATAGGCGGAGAGACGTGTTGCCGAATCGTGCTGTTGGGGCGAGCGCGGCAACCTGGCGGCGGTCGTCGCCTCGTGCCGTTCTTGCAAGCCCTGCGTGACTGGAGCGTCCATTGACCGTCATCACGACGTTTCTCGACCGCCAACTGGCCGCGGATGCCAAGTACGGAGGACAGGCGGACCTGGATGAATGTCCGCCGCTGCCTCCAGCACTCGATCGGCATCTGCGGTCCTGCACCCGATATTCGCCCGCCTGGCTGCGCGTCAACCAGGAGATTCGGGCCCGCTGCACCCAACGCCCCGCGCTTGTTCGGCTGCTGGCGTACACGTATGCCGGGATGCCCGGCTACCGGCCCGCCTGGCAGCCGGCCCTCACCCAGGGCCGTGTCCCCTCAGGTCCGGGCACCGATCTCTTGCTGGAGCGGTGGCGCGGTGAGGAACGCTTGGCTCGCGAGGCCGCCGAGGAAGCCGGCCTGGACTTCGCCTGGCGGGAAGTGGACCGCCAGGATGGCCGGGGCCTGGTCGTTGACGGTGCCGGTCGCCCTCTGTGGGAGGCCGCCGTCTATCCGGAAGACGGCTTTGTCATCTCCCGCTACGGGCCGGGCCGGGTTCTCCGCGAACTGGCGGCCCGGCGCCAGATGCTGGCGCGTCTCGATCTCTCGGCCGGGGCCGACCAGTTCCTCCGCCTTCTCGCCGAGCCGTATGCAGGGTAGGTGGCCAGGGGGACGTTTGCCCACGAGCTCTGAACGGGCCCCCTGGCGAATTTCTGCAAGAAGAGTGGGCGACGAGCTACGTCCGCTTCAGATTATTGCAGAGCGCGTCGCCATTAACCTGACGCTAGAAGCGCTGGACTGACGTATAGCGACAGCCTTTCGTCTTCGCTTCGACGAAATCGATCCCGCTATACGGAGTGAAATCATTCTCACAGTTCAAGAACTTCAGTCCGGATTCCTTGAGTTTCTGCTGAAGGGCGGCTTCGATCTCGTCACTGGCACCTCCGGTGTCCCGGACGGTGAAGCCCATTCCGACCCTCTCCGAGGAGACGGAGTCGTAGTTCTTGAAGAACCGCTCGATCGTAGAGTTGTCCGCATCGATGAGCAGGAACTCGACCGCGAACTTCTGCTCCTGATACCAGCAGATGGCCTTCTCCTTTCCACCACGGCTCCTGTCGGAAACCTGGAGCTCCACGCCAGGACCGGTCGTCTGCATCCGCTGGCAAGAACCGAGGGTCGGTTTGAGAAGTTCGGCGATCTCCTCGAACGAGCTCGCCTTGGGCATCTTGGTGCCCTTTTCGGAGGCGCCCTTGCTGTTAGCACCAGCGCCGCCGGCGCAGCCCGCCGCCAACAAGGCCGTGATGGCCGGGCCGGCAAGATTCCAGAACTTCATGACGTTCCTCTCTCAGCGATGCGCGCAAAGTTGAGACAGGCAGGGAAGAGCATGCCCTGGCCAAGGTCTCGGTGGAGCATGGTCACACCGTAGGAGGGTTGGGCATCCGGCCATGCGGAAGTTTTCTGCTGGAGGAGAATTATCCAGGTCAGCCGGGGTTGTTTTCAGTCGTGAGGACCGCACCGCGAGGGGTCAGGGTGTGCAGGACGTGTTGGCCCTGCCGTTCACTTTCGACGAGCCCGGCGTTGCGAAGGATCTTCAGATGTCCGGAGACCACTGAAGGACGCAGTCCGGCCATGGCGGCGATATCGCCCGTCGTTGACGCGGTGCGCAGAGAGACCAGGACCTTGGCGCGGTTGTCGCCCAGGAGTGCCCCCAACGCTTCGTCGTGTGCAGTTCTTCGCGATGCGACCTGCAGGGGGTAAACCACCACAGGGGGGAGCTTGGGGTCGACGATTGCTACAGGCGATCCGTCGCAAAAATAGGAAGGAATAAAGCAGATGCCACGCCCTCCCAGGCGGATGTCCCAATCCATGGGATAGGGCGCGGAGAGCACGGGATCATTCCAGGTGAACGGGTACATGGAATCGAGCAGGGAGGAGAAACTGCGCTCCAGCGCGCTCAGCCTCTGCGAGCGATCCATCTCGAGAGCCGCTGCCACCTGGGTCCAGTCCGGGCGTATCAGCCTGTCATTAATGACCTGAAAGGAGCGGGCCACGTCCTGCATGGCCTCCCCTTCGCCGCGGGCGAGGCTGCATGCCCAATTGGGGAGAGCGCGACGCTTCGATGCGAAGCCCAACTCGTCCCTGATCCGGCTGCGCGGCGTCGACCGAAGGGCGTCCAGTCCCGCGTCAAGACCCTCCATGGCCTCGATGGGCGTGAGGAAGTCGGGGAAGTAACTCGCATCAGCAGGTGCGAGGTCCATGAGGAGACGGCACGCTGAACGGACTTCAGGGTCGATCTTCCGCCGGGCGTTCGCCTTCCAAGCGCTCAGCCGTGGCGTCAACCGGCCCGCGGGTGCGACGAGGACGTGGGTTCCAAGCACCGCCTCCCACATCGGGTCGGATTGCCCGGCCAACTGCATGAGCAGCAGGTCTTGGCGCGTGAAATGGATCCGCAGGACGCCGGCCATGGCCAGGAGCCTAGCGGCGGCACCGGTGAGGTGCCTGGCCGTTGGAATGGGCTAGTGAACGCGCTGCCTTCAACTCATGGCGGCCGAGCTCCTGACTTGCGCATCTCGGCCTGCTCGGAACGGCGACAGCCCCCGATCCTCCGAGAGTGCGCGGACCCCGCCTCAGCGAGATAGTGCGACAGACAGTTTCGCGCGGGTGAGTGCTTCGACTCGCGGGGGCTGGGGGTACGGTCAGGCGACCGTCGACTGTATTGGATGGCACCATGGCGGGTCCGACACCTGGGCAGATCGAGCACTATGTGCGGATGTTCGAGCAGTTGAGCGACCTTTCGGAGTATTCCTCGGTTAAGGAAAACCTGTCTTGGACGGTGGTACGCCCTCGCCAGGCGCGGTTGACCGTGGATGACGTAGTACGCCGGTTGCACGGTGAACCGGACACCATGACGACGGACCGGCCGGCTGATTGTGTCTCTGACCTCGAATACGACGACCTAGCTGACACGGTCTTTCTCGAGCAGCGCGGCGACGCCGTCATCATCGTAGGGTTCGGCACCGCCACCGCCGAGGAGGAGGCGTTGCGGCGGCTTAGCCAGAGCGCCACCGTTCATTCGGTGTTCTGGGCGATCAACAACTTCAACAGGCTCTACTACATCGTCGATGGCGTGGTGGTCACCGAACTGGACATGCTGCGCCCGCTGGACCGGTGGGGTACCGACCCGGAGGCATTGACCGACCACCTCGATGCGTTGCGCGACCTCCACGATCGCTCCGGCCCGGGCCCGGACTGGGAGACCGCGATGGCCACCCTGGAGTCGTTGAGCGCCCAGCGACTCGATCCTGACTGGTTTGCCCGTCCTCAACTGCTTGCGAAGGTAGGCAGATCGCATCATCGCGGACGGGCTTGACGCGCTCGTCCGGGCCGAGCAAGACCAAGACGACGATGATGACGGCGGTGCGGCGGGCTCTCTGATGCCGCTGCCCTAATGGCACGCGGGTGTGACTGAGCCCCCACAAGGCCAAGGCCCAGGCTCGGCGGAAACCGCTGACCTGGGCCTTCGTTATGGGAGCGGGTGACGGGAATCGAACCCGCGCTGTCAGCTTGGGAATAGCCCCGAACCTGCCTGCTGATACCCCTGACCTGGCGTAGCCCGGCACCGCAAGTGACCGCGATTGCTCCCTGATCACCCTTATTAATGGCCCGCTAATGGCCCGCCGCTATAGCCCCTGACCTGCGCCCCTTCGACCGATCGGAACGGCGACAGCACCCGGTCATCCGAGGGCAAGCAGACCCGGAGCGCAGGGCCGGCCACGGCCCGAGCACCGGAAGCCGCGCGGCAGCGATCACCCCCAACCCTGCAACCCTCCTCAACCACGCTGAGGCGATCGTAGGCTGAACTGCGGAACGATTCATTACGAGTCTGAAGAACAAGATCCACACCCGTCCACAGACGTCCTCTGGCCGCAATGGCGCGCCGCGTACCGCACGTGAGCGCATCGCTCCGGGGTGTTCGTTCGCGCGAACGGCGCGCTAGGCGTGACAGGCAGTATCGCGCGAATGAGCGCCCGGCACGCGGGGGTCCAGGGGGCGGCGTCAGCTCCCTGGTTCGAGCTCGCTCAACCGGCCGCCATTCAGGACCGATACCCTCCCCGGGCGCGTCACCTCAGATTGACTCGGACTCCCGCCGAGAACGGCGAGTCGTGCAATTCGATCGCTGAGGGGGTGACCTCTGTGGGGACATCGAAGATCACGGTGCCGTTGACTGTGTTGCCGGGGTTGATCTCCTCCAGGAGCGATCTGGCGGACTCAAGGTAGATGGCCGCTTCGGTGTCTGCCGAGTACTCCTTGTCCCCGGCTAGGAGCTTCTGAGAGTCACCGTCGAAGGTCTGGGCCTCCTTGCCGTGGTTGGTGACCTTCATGTTGACCAGCACGAACTTGCCCTGAGGCTTCTTGCCGACCCCCTCGGGGCCGATACTGCTGGTACGGGTGGAGACCTTGGTGACTACGAAGGTGAACTTCCCGTCCTTGACAGATTGGCCGATCTTGGCGCCTTTGGCAGGTTGGGTGGTCGTCGGTGTCTCCCCGCCCCTCTTCTCCGCCTGTTTTGTGGGTGCGCAGGCTGTGACGAGTCCCGCGGCTGTCACCAAGGCGAGGATCATGTTTCGGGTGTTCATGGGCAGGCTCCATCCTCTGGTTGATCAGAAGGGTCAGCTCGACCATGCCGTGTCCTCGCGATACTTTCCCGGAACCGGGAGCCTTACTCGCTCAAGGTAAGGCGTAGCAGGAGGTCAGCGTCCTGCTCACAGGACTCGTTAGCTGTCTCGGCGCCGGAGACGAGGGGTAGCGACTCATGGCGGCGTCTGATGATGACTGAGGGAGTCGGGGGGCGACCACCTTGAGTGGGCTGTCTTGCGTTCCTAGGTCTCACATGGGGAGTGGGGCGGCCGTGGCCGGGCTGCGAGATAGGACCGGACGGTACAGGCCGCATGCCCGGCTCGCAGAGCCGGGCGCGGTCGCCCGGCGGCCCGCTTGCGGGCCGCCCTTGAAGACGTAAAGAAAGTTCTCATCCGGCCCCGGTGCGCAGTGCTGACCTCAGACTTTGACTGACCGGCCCTTCACGTTCAGCAGGGCTCGCATGGTCTCGGCTGGAGTGACGCATCGGAAGCCGGTGTCATCGTCGTGCATGTCTGCTGATGCGGCGTTGAACGTCGGCTCGTACCGGCCGGGCTCGGACTCGGTCGAGCGCCAATCCCATGCGTTGCCCACATGTCGTAGACCCCGTACGGGCTGACTCCGCTTGCGTAGCAGTCAATGGGGGTGGTGGTGCGCTTCCCGTCCTCTCGGCAGTTGACCTTCGCGGGGGTCCGCTGGTTGCCCCAGGGGTAGATTTCGCCTCAGGCCACCGAAGTCCAAGGCGGGGGTTCGCACGGTCACCATTCCGGCTGCGATAGTCCCCCACCTGACAGCGCACCTGAACAAGTACACAGGCAAGGAGCCTCACGCCCTGATCTTCATGGGGCTCAAGGGCGGGCCGCTGCGCCGGAGCGGGTTCAACAAGGTCGCGAACTGGCGCCACCTGGTGAACGCGCTCGGCATTCCGAACCTGTACTTCCATGACCTCCGGGTCACCAGTAACCAGCTCGCGGCGGACATGGGCGTGTCGACCAAGAACCAGATGGCGCGCATGGGCCACGACAGCGAGCGGGCGGGGCGCTGGTGCCAGTGGCCTCATGGCCCGCTCATGGCCCGGCTGTGAAGGCGACCAGAAACGATCAAGGCCCAGGTTCGGGGATCATGTCCCTGGCCTGGGCCTTCGCGGTGGAGCGGGTGACGGGAATCGAACCCGCGCTGTCAGCTTGGGAAGCTGAAGTTCTACCATTGAACTACACCCGCGTGGGGCTGCCTGGAGACGCCCGCGTTTTGGTTACTGTACCGGATCGTCGGTGGGGGTGTGGCGTGGGATAGCTTTCTGGGGTGCTGCTCTCCGATCGCGACATCAGGGCCGAGCTTGAGTCTGGGCGAGTGAAGATCGACCCGTACGAGCCGGTCATGGTTCAGCCGTCCAGTGTGGACGTGCGGCTGGACCGGTACTTCCGGGTGTTCGAGAACCACCGGTATCCGCACATCGATCCCGCTGTGGAGCAGCCGGATCTGACGCGGCTGGTGGAGGTGGAGGCCGACGAGGCGTTCGTGCTGCATCCCGGGGAGTTCGTGCTGGCCTCGACGTACGAGGTGTTCGGGCTGCCCGAGGATCTCGCGGCGCGGCTGGAGGGGAAGAGCTCGCTGGGGCGGCTGGGGCTGCTCACGCACTCGACGGCGGGGTGGATCGATCCGGGGTTCAACGGGCACGTGACGCTGGAGCTGTCGAACGTGGCGACGTTGCCGATCAAGTTGTGGCCCGGGATGAAGATCGGGCAGATGTGCCTGTTCCGGACGAGTTCGCCGGCGGAGTACCCCTACGGGTCGGCGAAGTACGGGTCGCGGTACCAGGACCAGCGGGGGCCGACGCCGTCGCGGTCGTACCAGAACTTTCACCGGACGAAAGTGTAGTCAGTTCGTTACCCGAACGTGACGGAAATCACCAAAAGATGAAACATGTTCTCTGGCCGGGTAGTTTCGGGCGACGCACAGGCATGGCGTCTGGTTGACAGCCTCTTTAGGTGAGGCCCGGGCGCCTGGACGGACGAGGCGACCCGTTTCCGCGCATCGACGTGGGAACCCGGAAGGAGATCGTGTCAGTACTCCGCGCGGAAAGCGTCACCAAACTCTTCGGCCGTAAGGCGGCGGAGGCACAGCGGAAGCTCAGGGCGGGGGCCGATCTGTCGGTGGTCCGCGACCTCGGGGTCACCCCGGCGGTGGTGGACGCCACGTTCGAGGTCCGGCAGGGCGAGATCTTCGTGGTCATGGGCCTGTCGGGGTCGGGGAAGTCGACCCTCATCCGGATGCTGAACGGGTTGCTCGGCGTCACGTCCGGAAGTGTCGAGATCGACGGCCAGGACATCGCCAAGCTGCCGCCGAAGGCGCTGCGCGCGCTTCGGCAGAACAAGGTCAGCATGGTCTTCCAGCACTTCGCGCTGTTCCCCCATCGGACGGTTCTGGCCAATGCCGCGTACGGGCTCGAGGTCCGCGGTGTTCCCAGGGAAGAACGAGAGAAGACCGCCCGGGAGTTCCTGGCCCTGGTGGGTCTCGAAGGCTGGGAGAACAAGGTCCCCGGTGAGTTGTCGGGCGGAATGAAGCAGCGGGTGGGGCTTGCCCGCGCGCTCGCTTCGGGCACCGACATCATCCTGATGGACGAGGCCTTCAGCGCTCTGGACCCGCTGATCCGCCGGGAGGTCCAGGACCTGCTCCTGGACCTGCAGAGCCGGTTCGGCAAGACGATCGTCTTCATCACGCACGACCTGAACGAGGCCATGCGCATCGGCGACCGCATCGCGGTGATGCGGGAGGGCCGGATCGTGCAGATCGGGACGGCCGAGGAGATCCTCACCGATCCCGCCAACGACTATGTCGCTCAGTTCGTCGCGGATGTGGACCGTACCAGAGTGCTGACGGCCGCCTCGGTGATGGAGAAGCCGCTGGTCACGGTGCTGGCGTCGACCGGGCCCCGGACGGCCCTGCGGACGATGCGCGAGCAGCAGACATCGGCGGCGTTCGTGGTCGGGCGGGACCGCAGGCTCGTCGGACGGGTGCGGGCGACCGTGATCGCGGACGCGGTGCAGGAGAACGTCCAGACGCTGGACGGCCTGATCGACCCCGAGGATCCGGCGCCGGTGGCGCCGGACACCCCGGTCGCGGACCTGTTCGTGCGGGTCGCCGAGAGCGATCTGCCGGTGCCGGTGGCGGACGAGAAGGGGACGCTGCTCGGCGTGATCCCCCGGGTGACGCTGCTGGCGGCGCTCGGCGCGATCAACTCCCACGTGGAGGAGATGGTCGAGGAGGACGAGCCGGAACTGGCGCTGACGAAGGAGGGCGGCGGCGATGAGTGACGCTGCGATGAAGCTGCCCCGGGTTCCGGTCGGCGAGTGGTTCGACAGCCTGGTGACCTGGTGCACCGACAACCTGGCGTGGCTGTTCGACGGGATCGGCTCGGCGATCGAGGCGTCGGTGGACGGGCTGACGAGCGTCCTGACGGTCCTGCCGCCGCTGGGGCTGACGCTGGTGCTGGCCGTGATCGCGCTGGTGCTGAGCGGCTGGAAGCTCGGCCTGTTCACGATCCTCGGGTTCGCGCTGGTCGACAGCATGGAGCTGTGGGAGTCGGCGATGGACTCGCTGGCCCTGGTGCTGGTGTCGGCGGTGGTGTCGACCGTGGTGGCGATCCCGATCGGCATCGCGGCCGCGCGCAGCGACGTGGTGAGCCGGATCGTCCGGCCGGTCCTGGACTTCATGCAGACGATGCCGGCGTTCGTGTACCTGATTCCGGCGATCTTCTTCTTCAGCATCGGCTCGGTGCCCGGCGTGGTGGCGACGGTGATCTTCGCGATGCCGCCGGGGGTGCGGCTGACCGAACTCGGCATCCGCGGGGTGGACCCGGAGATGGTCGAGGCGGGCGAGGCGTTCGGCACGCCGCCGGGCCGGATCCTGACCCGGATCCAGATCCCGCTCGCGATGCCGTCGATCATGGCCGGGGTCAACCAGCTGATCATGCTGTCGCTGTCCATGGTCGTCATCGCCGGCATGGTGGGGGCGGGCGGCCTCGGCGGCGAGGTGCTGGAGGGCATCAACCGGGTGGACGTCGCCAAGGGCTTCGAGGGCGGCATCGCCGTCGTGGTCCTCGCCATCTACCTGGACCGCCTGACCGGCGCCCTGGGCGAGGGGCCGAGCATGCTGCGCGCGCTGTTCACGCGCCGCCGCGCCGCCGCGACCGTCCCGGTCGCCGTCGCCTCCGCCGCGGGAACGTCCAACTGACTTCCCGCTCCCCCCACTTCACCATGCAAGCCAACGAAAGGACGCGCATGCGCTCCAAGTTCAAGGGCCTGACGGTCGCCGCGCTGACGCTGACGCTCGGGCTGAGCGCCGCGGCGTGCGGCGACTCCGACTCCGGCGGGGGTGGGAACGACAAGGAGATCACCATCGGCATGGTCTCGGGCTGGGCCGAGGGTGAGGCCGCCACCGCCCTGTGGAAGAGGCTCCTGACCGACAAGGGCTACAAGGTGGAGGTCAAGACCCTCGACACGGGACCGCTCTACGCGGGCATGTCGAAGGGCGACGTCGACCTGTTCGTGGACTCCTGGCTGCCGGGCACGCACGAGGACTACTGGAAGCAGTACGGCGACAAGCTGGAGAAGGTCGGCGTCTGGTACGACTCGGCGCCGTTGACGATCGCGGTCCCGAACTACTCCCCGCTGAAGACGCTCGACGACCTGAAGGGCAAGGGCGGCCAGTACGGCGGCAAGATCGTCGGCATCGAGAAGAGCTCCGGCCTGTACCGGGTGTCGCAGGAGGAGATGCTCCCCGCGTACGGCCTGAAG
The DNA here is from genome assembly GCF_040639875.1 of Actinomadura sp. NPDC023710. NCBI lineage: Bacteria > Bacillati > Actinomycetota > Actinomycetes > Streptosporangiales > Thermomonosporaceae > Actinomadura > Actinomadura sp. NPDC023710. The sequence goes on along the minus strand of NZ_JBFAGB010000012.1, from coordinate 217,490 downwards.
GACGAGTACAAGGTCACGACGTCCTCGACGGCGGCGATGCTGACCGAGCTGAAGAAGTCCATCGACGCCAAGAAGGACATCGTCGTCACGCTGTGGCGCCCGCACTGGGCGTACACGAAGTACCCCATCCGCGACCTGCAGGACCCGAAGGGCGCGATGGGCAAGCCGGACGGCATCAACACCATCGCCCGCAAGGACTTCGGCAAGGACCAGCCCGAGGTCACCGGCTGGCTGAAGAAGTTCCGGATGGACGACAAGCAGCTCGGCTCCCTTGAGGACCTGATGGAGAACCAGTACAAGGGCAAGCCCGAACAGGCGGTCGACGCGTGGCTGAAGTCGAACCAGAGCTACGCCACGTCCCTGACGGGCTGACGCCGGGAACGTTCCCGAAGAGGGCCGTCCGGATTTCCGGGCGGCCCTCCGTCAGCTCGCGAGCCCGACGCTGAGCAGCACGGCGAGGAGCCCGAGCCCGGTGGCGGCCAGGGTCATGATCCGCGGGTGGACGCTGTGCGCCTCGGGCAGGATCTCGGCGGCGGCCAGGTACAGCAGGACGCCGGCGAAGACCCCGAGGTAGGGGCCGAGGACGGCGTCCGGGACGGTCGCCAGCATGCCGATGGCGGCCCCGGCGACCGGGGCGGCGGCGTCGGCGAGCAGCAGCAGGACGGCGGGGCGCCGGTCGCCGCGGTACAGCGAGGCGGCGGTGAAGGTGTTGAACCCGTCCGCGAAGTCGTGGGTGATGACGGCGAGCGCCACGAAGACGCCGGTCTCGGTGCCGGACTGGAAGCCGAAGCCGATGCTGAGGCCGTCCACGAGGCTGTGCAGGACGAGGGCGAGCGCGGCGAGCAGCCCGCCGGAGCCTGAGCCGTGGACGTGCTCGTGCGGGGCGTACTCCTCCTCGTGGGCGCGGTGGATCGCCACCGCCTGCTCGACGACGTGCAGGAGCACGAAGCCCGCCGCGAAGCCGATCATGGAGGCGGGGACGCCGAACGGGCGGTGCCGCGTCAGCTCCAGCGACTCGGGGATCAGGTCGAACGCGACGACGCCGAGCATCAGCCCGCCGGCGAGGCCGAGGACGAGGTGCCGGTGGTCGCGGACGCGCATCGCGGTCAGGCCGCCCGCGAGCGTCATCAGGAACGCGAGGAGGGACACGAGCACGGCCATCCCCAGGTCTTACCAGCGAGCCCGCCCCTCAACCGTGGCCGGAGCGCGAACCGGCCCCGCCCCCGCCGGAGCGGGAACGGGGCCGTCGGGCAGGCGCCCCTATTCGGCGGCGACCGCCTCCTTCGCGGGGGCGGTGCCCTCGCCCTTGATGGAGCGGATCAGGAGCTGGGAGACGTCGACGACCTCCAGCGACTCCTTGGCGTCGCCCGCGTTCTTCTTCTCGTTGATGGCGTCGCCCAGCATGACCAGGCAGAACGGGCAGGCGGTGGAGACGGTGTCGGGGTCGGTCTCCAGTGCCTCGTCCACGCGCTCGGTGTTGATCCGCTTGCCGATGCGCTCCTCCATCCACATCCGGGCGCCGCCGGCGCCGCAGCAGAAGCCGCGGTCCTTGTGCCGGTGCATCTCCTTCGTCCTGACGCCGGGGACGGTCGCCATGATGTCGCGCGGCTGCTTGTAGACCTTGTTGTGGCGGCCGAGGAAGCAGGGGTCGTGGTAGGTGATGTTCTCCTCGATCGGCGTGACCGGGGTGAGCCTGCCCTCCTCGACCAGGTGCGCGAGCAGCTGGGTGTGGTGGACGACCTCGTAGTTCCCGCCGATCTGCGGGTACTCGTTGGCCAGGGTGTTGAAGCAGTGGGGGCAGGTCGCGACGATCTTCTTGACGCCGGCGTCGTTCAGCGTCTCGACGTTCTGCTGGCCGAGCATCTGGAAGACGAACTCCATGCCGAGGCGGCGGGCCGGGTCACCGGTGCACGCCTCCATGGGGCCGAGGACGGCGAACTTGACGCCCGCGATGTGCAGCAGCTCGGCGACGGCCTTGGTGGTCTTCTTGGCGCGGTCCTCCAGGGCGCCGGCGCAGCCGACCCAGAACAGGTACTCGGTGTCCTCGGAGACCTTGTCGTCGACGACGTCGACCTCGAAGTCGAGCTCCTCGATCCATTCGAGGCGCTTCATCTCGGACATGCCCCACGGGTTGCCCTTGTTCTCCAGGTTCTTCAGCATGACGCCGGCCTCGGAGGGGAACGAGGACTCGATCATGACCTGGAAGCGGCGCATGTCCAGGATGTGGTCGATGTGCTCGATGTCGACCGGGCACTGCTCGACGCACGCCCCGCAGTTGGTGCAGGACCACAGGACGTCGGGGTGGATGACGCCGTCCTCGCCGACGAGGGCCTTGTCCACCTCCATGGCGAGCTTCTGCTCGTCGGTGAACGCGCCGCGCGCGTCTTCCGACGCGGTGAAGTAGGGCGCCTTGGCCAGGGCGTGGTCGCGCAGCTCCAGGACGAGCATCTTCGGCGACAGCGGCTTGCCGGTGTTCCAGGCGGGGCACTGCGACTGGCAGCGACCGCACTCGGTGCAGGTCGCCATGTCGAGGAAGCCCTTCCAGGTGAAGTCCTCGATCTTGCCGCGGCCGAAGACGTCCTCGTCGGGGTCGGCCTCCTCGAAGTCGAGCGGCTTGCCGCCCGACATCATCGGCTGCGCGGCGCCGAGGCCGTCCGGGCGGCGCTTGAACATGACGTTCAGCGGGGCCAGGAAGATGTGCAGGTGCTTGGAGTGGACGACGAAGACCAGGAAGATCAGCGCGACGGCGATGTGCACCAGCAGGCCGACCGACTCCAGGACCTCCAGCGTGTGGTCGCCCAGCCCGTCGAACAGGTGGCCGACCAGGTAGGAGAAGTAGGCGCCCTTGCCGTAGGGGAGGTTGCCGCTGGCCCACTCGACGCCGCGGAAGAAGAACATCGTCCAGATCACGTTGAAGATCATGAACAGCGTGATCCAGGCGCCGGACAGGTGCGAGCCCTTGAACCGGGACCCTCGGTCCAGCCGCTTCGGCGAGTTCTTGATCCGGATCGCGGTGAAGACGATCAGGCCGGCGGTGCAGGCGAGGGCGATCGTGTCCTGGACGAAGCCGATCGGCGGCCAGGTCTGCAGGCCGGGGATCTTGGCGTCCAGCCCGAACAGCAGCGCGACGCCCGCCTCCAGGTAGACGGTGATCAGCAGGATGAACGCCCACATGACCGCGGCGTGCGCGGCGCCGGCGACGGTCCACTTCAGCAGCTTGCGCTGGCCGAGGACCTCGACGGCCTGGCCCTCGACGGCCTTGGTGGGCTCACGCTTGACCTGCAGCGTCCGCTGGGGGTCGGGCTGCCCGCTCTTGGCGATCGCGTACAGGAACAGCACTCGCCTCCCGGCGAGCGCCAGCGCGGCCGCCGCTCCGGCGAGCCCGATGACCAATGTGATCCAGAACACTGTTCCGTCCTCCTGGGGTACGGGCGATGGCAGCCAGCGTAGGGCTCGCGTCAGACTGCTCTCCATCCGGGGCCCGAATACTACTCGGTAGTAGCTTACGAGTCACATCCCCTGGTCAGAACAGTCTGCGCCGATGTCCGGACCGCTGAGGCCCTCGATCTTGGTCTTACCCGCGCAGCGATGAGTATCCGGCGGTTCCCGAGTCCATATCACGGGACGGGATACGTCCACCTGCGTCCCGTCCAGCGGTATACGAAACGGAAGGATCCCAGATGACCTCGATGCCCGACCTCGGTCCGGCCGCGCGGCGGATGGCCGGCCTGCTCGCGGAGGTGCGCGACTCCCAGCTCACCGGGCCGACGCCCGCCGGCGGGATGTCCCTCGGCACCCTCGTCGACCACGTGAACGGCCTGGCCCTGGCCTTCACCCGGGCAGCGGCGAAGGACTTCCCCGACGGCCCGTCGCAGCCGCCTTCCGCCGACGCCGCCCGGCTCGCCCCGGACTGGCGGTCCCGCGTCCCCGAGCAGCTCGACGCGCTGGCGGCGGCATGGCGCTCCCCGGACGCGTGGCAGGGCATGACCCAGGCCGGCGGCATCGACCTGCCCGGCGGCCAGGCGGGCCACGTCGCGATGAACGAGCTGGTCGTGCACGGCTGGGACGTCTCCCGCGCCATCGGCCGGCCCTACGACGCCGGTGCGGGCGAGATCGAGGCGTGCCTCGCCTTCGTCGCCCCGTCCGTCGAGCAGAGCGGCGGCCAGGGCGTCCCGGGCCTGTTCGGTCCCGCCGTCGACGTGAGCGGGGACGCGTCCGCTCTCGACCGCCTCATCGCCATGACCGGCCGGGACCCGTCCTGGACGGCGGAGCGGACCTAACTCTCGGAGCGCTCGGAGACCTTCAGGAGGAGGTCGTGGACGAAGTACGCCTCCATCGGGCGTCCTCCAAGCTGGAACGGCATGACGTGGTAGTACATGTACGGACTGCGCGTGGGCTCCCACCCGAAGAACGCCTCCGCCTCCAGCCGCAGGACCGACCAGGGGCGCATGTCGTCCGCCGACCGCATCGGCTCGCCCGCCCTGCGCACGAACCTCCGGTCGAGGACGTACTCGCCGACCTCGGTGTCCATGCTGGTGTGCTCCAGCCAGAAGTCGGGCCAGAGCGGGAGGGCGAACCGGTGCCTGGAGGGGCCGCCACTGACCGGATCGCCCAGGATCGCCGCCAGATCCTTGATCTTCGGTGACTGCATGGCGCGCCACCGGCCGACCTCCTCCACCAGGCCGGCCGGAGGGTCGTCGTAGGGCGCCGGGAGGGCAGGGAGAGACTCCGGGGCGATGCCGCGCATGTCGTCGAGCACGTACAGCTGATAGCCCTCCACGGTCATCGAGCGAGGGGGGCGCGGCTCGGGGTCGGCGAACCGCTCGCACGACCAGCACCACCACGGCTCGGGCCCGCCCATGCAGCCGCCGGTGAAGTAGATCTCACGACGCTCGTGCCGCCGGTACAGCTCGTCGCCGACGGGCATGCCGTACTCGACCGGGACCAGCGGACCGTCACACCGTTCGCACTTCGGACTCATGACCCCTCAGACGCCACCGGCCCCCCTCGTGTTCGGCGAAGGCGGCGGCGGATCGGAGCCGTCTTCGGGGGTCACGGGGGTCAGATGATGCCGCTGGTGTAGATCTTCGTGTACGCCTGGCTGCCGACGAAGGGGTTGTCAACGGCCCACAGGTACCCGTTCTGGTATTCCGGCACGTCGAAGTTGCACATCACCCAACCGCCGTCCGCACCGCGGTCGTTGAAGCATTCCCGGTACCACGACGCGGACGATTCGTTGTCCTGGAGCGTGGCGGCGGCGGACGCTCCGTTCGCCTTGGTGTCCTTCACCCACACGCGGTCGCCGTACTCGGCGAAGCATGCCTTCGCGCCGCTCGTCGACACGCACCAGACGCTGGAGTCGTCCTCGGCCGGCGGCGCGCCGCTCGGCGTGCCCGTCGCGGCCGATGCCACGGCCGCCGTCCCGGCCGTGATGAGCACCGCCGTCGCGGGAACCACCATCAGCGCGCGCATCAACCTGTTCATGCAATTCCCTCCACTGCCCAGCCGATTCGCTGGTCCCACGGTGACTCGCGACATCCAACCACGGGCCGCCCGCGACGCATGCGGCCGATGTGATCGCGGTGTAGGCGTTCCGGCGGCGCCACCGCGTGCCGGTCAGACCCGCTCGAAGATCGCGGCGAGGCCCTGGCCGCCGCCGATGCACATGGTCTCCAGCCCGTAGCGGGCCTCCCGGCGGTCCATCTCGCGGGCGAGGGTGGCGAGGATGCGGGCGCCGGTCGCGCCGACGGGGTGGCCGAGGGAGATGCCGGAGCCGTGCACGTTGACGCGGTCCCAGTCGGCGTCCTTCAGGCCCCATGCGCGGGTGACGGCGAGGACCTGCGCGGCGAACGCCTCGTTCAGCTCGATGAGGTCCATGTCGGCGAGGGCGAGGCCGGCGGCGGCGAGGGCCTTGGCGGTGGCGGGGACGGGCCCGATGCCCATCGTCTCGGGCGGCACCCCGGCGCGGCCCCAGGAGACGAGCCGGACGAGGGGCCGCAGGCCCAGCTCGGCGGCGCGTTCGGGGGTGGTGACCACGCAGGCGGCGGCCGCGTCGTTCTGGCCGCTGGCGTTGCCCGCCGTCACGGTGGCCTCGGGGTCCTTCCCGCCGAGGACGGGACGCAGCCTCGCCAGGCCCTCGACGGTGGTGCCGGGACGCGGGTGCTCGTCGGTGTCGACGACCGTGTCGCCCTTCCGCGACCGGACGGTCACCGGGACGATCTCCTCGGCGAACACCCCCGAGCGCTGGGCGGCGACGGCGCGCTCGTGGGACCGGACGGCCAGCTCGTCCTGCTCCCGGCGTCCGATGCCGTATTCGCGGCGCAGGTTCTCGGCGGTCTCCAGCATCCCGCCCGGGACGGGGTGGTGGACGCCGCCGGCGGTGACGCGGCCCCGCGCGAGCGCGTCGTGCAGTTCGAGGGACGGCCCGCGCACGCCCCAGCGCGCCGCGGTCGTGTAGAAGGGCGCGCCGCTCATGCTCTCCGCGCCGCCCGCGATGACCACGTCGCTGACGCCGGTCTGGATCTGCATCGCGGCGTTCAGGACGGCCTGGAGCCCCGACCCGCAGCGCCGGTCGAGCTGGGCGCCGCCGACCGTGACGGGGAGCCCGGCGTCCAGCGCGGCGACGCGCCCGATGGCGGGGGCTTCGGAGGTGGGGTAGCAGTGCCCGAGGATCACCTCGTCGATCGCGTCCCCGGGCAGGCCGGTCCGCTCGACCAGGGCGCGGACGACGGCGGCGGCGAGCTCGGCGGCCGTGACGGTCGTGAGGGCCCCGCCGAACCGGCCGATGGGGGTCCGCAGCGGCTCGCAGATCACCGCGTCGCGCATGGTGGTCTCCTCGGGACGGGGTCGCGGGGCACTTCGCAGGGTACGGCCCCCGCCCGGGAGGGTGGCGTCCGGGCTTGCGCCCGGTGGAGGGTTGAATGCTGGGTACCCATGGCGGTGGCGAACCGGGACGTGGGCCGGAGGGCTGGGCGAGCGCGGGAGGCGACGTGGAGCAGTGGGCGGGCCGGGCGACGACGATCCGGGTGATCGGGGCCGGGGCGATGGGGCGCGGGATCGCGCAGCTCGCCGCGGCGGGCGGGCTGACGGTGGAGCTGGCCGACCTGCGGACGCAGGCCGTGATGGAGGCGACCGAGTACGTCGCGGCCATGTTCGACAGGCTCGCCGCGAAGGGGCGCATGACGGCGGCCGACGCGCAGGCGGCGAAGGGACGGCTCCGGCCGGTCGGCGAGCCGCTCACCCCGTTCCAGGACTGCGACCTCGTCGTGGAGGCCGTCCGGGAGGACATGGAGACCAAGCGGGAACTGTTCAGGTCGCTGGAGAAGGTCTGCCCGGAGCACACGATCCTCGCGACCAACACCAGTTCGCTGCCGGTGACGGCGATCGCCGCCGCACTGGACGACCCGTCCAGGCTGGCGGGGCTGCACTTCTTCAACCCTGTGCCGCTGATGAAGCTCGTCGAGGTGATTCCGGGGACGCGCACGGCCGAGTGGATCCCGGACGCGCTCGCCGACCTGGTGAGGCGTCTCGGTCACACTCCGGTGCTCGCGCCCGACGCGCCCGGCTTCCTCGTCAACCACGCTGGGCGCGGCCTGGTGACGGAGGCGTTGCAGATCCTCTCCGAGGGCGGCGCCGAGCCCGTGGACATCGACCGCATCGCGCGGGACGTCCTCGGCCTGAAGATGGGGCCGTGCGAGCTGCTCGACCTGACCGGGATGGACGTGTCGCACCCGGTGATGGAGTCCGTCTGGACGGGCTTCTACACCGAGCCGCGGTTCCGCCCGTCCAGGATCGGCAGGGCGCGCCTGGAGGCCGGGCTCCTCGGACGCAAGACCGGCGAGGGCTTCTACAGGTACGTGGACGGGGTGAAGCAGGAGCCCGCCGAGGCCGGCGTCCCCGCCACCGATTTCCGGCCCGTCTGGTTCCAGGAACCGCAGCACCGCGAGACGCTGGGGATGCTGCTGTCCGAGGCCGGGGTGGAGGTCGAGGCGGGTGACGAGCCGACCGGGGAGGCCCTCCTGCTGGTCGACGCATCGACGGACATGAGCGTCGCGGACCAGGTCGCGAACGGCCTCCCCGGGGAGCGGACGCTGGGGATCGACGGGTTCTTCGGGTTCTTCAGCCGGATCACCCTCACCGTGCAGCCCGCGCTCGATCCGGAGGCGGGCCGCGCGGCTCTCGCCTCCCTGCTCGCCGCGGAACGGCCGGTGACCGTCGTGCGGGACGCGCCCGTCGCCGTCGCGCCGCGGCTGCTGGCGTCGATCGTCAATGTGGGCTGCGGCATCGCCGAACAGCGCCTCGCCGCCCCGGAGGACATCGACACCGCCGTCCGGCTCGGGCTCGGCTACCCGCGCGGGCCGCTGGAGTGGGGCGACCACGTGGGCGCCGAGCGCGTGCTCGGCGTCCTGAACCAGATGCACGAGTCGACCCGCGACCCGCGTTACCGTCCGAGCGCCTGGCTGGCCGAGCGGGTCGCGCTCGGCCTGCCGCTCACCGAGACGGGGACGGCCCCGTCCGACCTCATGTCCTGACGGCCTCCGGCGCGTCCGCGGTCACGGGACGGCGGGCGCGCACGACGAACGCTGCGAACAGCGCGGCGGCCAGCATCGCGCCGCACGCGGCGAACGAGGCGGTCGACACCGCGTGGGCGAAGGCGTCGCGTGCGGTGCGGGCGAGGCCGGGGTCGCCGAGGGCCAGGGCCTCGCCCAGCGAGTGGCGCGCCGCCGCGGGCGCGGTGCCCGGCAGGTCGCGGGCGTAGGCGGCGGAGACGACGCTGCCGAGGACGGCGACGCCGAGCGCGCTGCCGAGCTCCTGGCCCGCGTCGTTCACCGCCGAGCCGACCCCCGCCTCGTCGGGCGGGACGGCGGCCATGAGCGTGCTGTAGGCGGGCGGTGTGCCGAGCCCGGCGCCGAATCCGAGGACGACGAGTCCGGCCGCGAGCGCGGCGTAGCCGTCGTCCGGTCCGGTCAGCCCGAGGGCCCCGAACGCGGCCGCGAGGACGCAGAACCCGGCGACGAGGGCGGGACGGGCACCGAACCGCGATTCCAGCGACGCGCCGAGGCCGTTGCCGAGGCCGGCGGAGACGGCGACCGGCAGCAGCGCGAGCCCGGCCTTGAGCGGCCCGTAGCCGTGCACGAACTGGAGCAGCTGGGTCAGGGCGAACAGCATCCCGGCCAGGGCGAACCCGAACAGGGCGATCATGGCGGCGGCCCCGGAGAAGTCGCGGTCGCGCAGCAGGCGCAGGTCGAGCATCGGCTCGGGGTTGCGGTGCTGCCAGGCGGCGAACAGCGCCAGCGCGGCGGCGCCGGCGGCGAGCCCGCCGAGCGTGCGGGCGCCGGTCCAGCCGTGCGCGGGGCCGGAGATGACCGCCCACACCAGCGCCGACATCCCCGCCGTGGACAGCACGGCGCCGGGCACGTCCGGGCGGCGGCGCACCCCGCGCGACTCGGGGACGAGGACGAGCAGCCCGGCGACGGCGGCAACGGCGACGGGGACGTTCACCAGGAAGACCGAGCCCCACCAGAAGTGCTCCAGCAGGAACCCGCCGAGCGTCGGCCCCGCGGCGAGCCCGACCATGGAGGTCGCGCCCCAGATGGCGAACGCCTTGCCCCGCTCGTCCGGCCCGAACACCTGCGCCATGATCGACAGCGTCCCCGGCATGAGGAACGCGCCCCCCACGCCCATCAGCGCCCGCATCGCGACGAGCTGGGCGGGGCTCTCCGCGAAGGCGGCGAGCAGGGAGCCGGCGCCGAACAGGGCGAAGCCGGCCAGCATCGCGCGGCGGCGCCCGTACCGGTCGCCGAGGCTGCCCGCCGTGATCAGCAGGCCGGCGAACACCAGCGAGTAGGCGTCGATCACCCACTGGACGTCGGACGTGGTGGCGTCGAGGTCCCGCAGCAGGGACGGGATCGCCACGTTGAGGATCGTGTTGTCGACCACGACGACGAACAGGCTGAGGCACAGCACGCCGAGGATCTGCCAGCGCCGCGGATGCGGGGCGGGGGGTTCGTCCATGACCACTCCCAATTCTCGTACAGCGTTCGAGTTGACTCGCACACTGTACGACCTGACTCGCACGGTGTTCAAGTCCCGGTACCCTGTACGAGAACTGGGGAGGGGCATGCCGATGGCCGAGGAGAACAGGACGCCGTCCGTCTGGGTGCGGCCGGAGCGCGCGCGGCGCGCCCAGCCCGCCCTCAGCCGGACGCAGATCGTCGACGCCGCGCTCGACCTGCTCGACGCCGAGGGGCTGGACGGCCTCAGCATGCGCCGCCTCGGCACCCGCCTGAACTCGGGTGCGACGTCGGTGTACTGGCACGTCGCGAACAAGGACGAGCTGCTGGAGCTCGCCCTCGACCGGGTCATGGCCGAGGTGGCGGTCCCGTCCGGGGACGACTGGCGGGCCGCCGCGACCGGCTACGCGCGCAGCCTCCGCGCGATGATCCACCGGCATCCGTGGACGGTGACGCTGTTCGGCGGCCGCCCGATGATCGGCCCGAACGCGACCCGCGTCCTGGACGAGGTCCTCGCCGCGTTCGGCTCCGCCGGGTTCACCGGCTTCGACCTCGAATACGCGTGGTCGGCGGTGGTCGACTACGTCATCGGCGCGGCCGGCAGCGAGGCGAGCTGGCAGCGCGCCCAGCCCGGCACGTCCGCCGCCGAATGGGTCGACAACCTCGGCCCCTACCTGGACCGGCTGGACGAGGAGCGCCCCGGTCTCGCGTCCCACATCCGCGAGATCTGGATGAAGGAGACCGGCGACGTCCTGGAGGGCCGCTTCGCGTTCGGGCTCGCCTGCGTCCTCGACGGGCTGGAAGCGCGCAGGCCCCCCGCCCGGTAGCGGGCGGGGGGCCTGCGGCGGACGCCGGCCGGGAACCCGATCAGAAGGGCAGCTCCGCGGGCGGCTTCGGCCTGGCGTCGGTCCAGCCCGCCCCGCGGACGGCCTGGTACTCGATGACGAAGCCCGGCTTCATCCGCGCGTACGGACCGCCCGGCTGGGTCAGCACGTACTGCCGGGACAGCAGCGCGCCGGTCCGCTCGTCGAAGACGATCGTCTGGCGGGCGCGGTAGGTCCCCTGCTCGGCCTTCGGCCCGCCGTACTCCCCGGTGACCGTGACGGCGCGGTCGTCGGAGGCCAGCGCGACGCCCCGGCGGCCCAGCGGGTCGGTGACCCGGCCGATCGCGTGGACGCCCGGCTGCGCGGCCAGCGCCCTCATCAGGCCCGACCGCACCTTCGGCGGGATCGGCGTGCCGAGCAGCGCCGACACCCGCATGATCTTGAGGGTGGCGAGCTGCCCGGGCCCCAGCCGCAGCTTCTCCGCCTTCGCCCGCTTCGGGTCCCGGCCGACCGCCATGGTCATCGCGTCGTCGTCCAGGAACATCTCGGCGAGCTTGGCCGGGTCGGTCGGCAGGTTCCGCAGCTCCTCAACCGACTTGTCCAGGAACGTCCCGCCCCCCTCCCGGTCGATGCCGACCTCGGGACCTTCCGACCGCCACCTCGACGCCCTGGTGGTGTAGGTGAAGTAGTGGTCGTTGGACCAGACGCGGATGGCCGACGGCGACCCGGCCTTGCGCCACAGCGCCTCGTCCTCCGGGGTCTGCGGGCGGGCCGGCAGGTCACGGGCGTAGTAGGCCTCGCCCATGCCCTTCCTCGCACCGGCCCAGTTGAACGTCTCGTCGTGCGCACCGAAGATCGCGTACGTTCCCGTCCTCGCCCGCACCACGTAGGCCTGTCCGCTGATCCTCTCGGCGGACCAGTAGTTGCCCGTCGGCTGCTCGGCGGCCTTGTCCGCCGCCACGAGCACCGCCTGCCTGCCGAGGTCGAGGGCCCCGGGGGGCGCGTCCGGCGGCGAACCCGGCGAACCCTGGCCGGTGACCACGATGGCGACGGCCGCCGCGACTCCGGCCGCGACGAGCCCGGCGCCCAGCTGGACCGGCCGGCCGAAGCGGCGCCTTCCCGTCCTGGACGGCCGGACGCGCTTCCCGCCCGGCGCCATCGCGTCCTCCAGCCTGGCCAGCGCCCGCGCCGACGCCTCCGCCGACGGGGGCGGCGGCTCGCCCAGCAGCCGCCGGAGCCGGGCCGTCTCGTTCATGTCGATCTCGTTCACGCGGGGGTCTCCTCAACGATCAGCGCGGGATTGGTTCCGCCGAGCGACTCCCTCAGGCGGCGCCGGGCACGGTGCAGGCGGGACGCGACGGTGCCCGTCTTGAGGCCGAGCGCCTGCCCGACCTCCTCGTAGGTCAGGTCGGCCAGCGCCACCAGCAGCAGGACGTCCCGGTCCCCGCGCGGCAGCCGGGCCAGCGCGTCGGCGAGGTCCGCGCCCGCGCCGCCCGCCGTGACGCGCGCCGTGACCCGGTCCTCGTGGCCGTCCTGGACGTGCTCGGCGGGCGTGCGCGCCAGCGCCCGGTAGCGGCGGCCCTCCGTCCGCCGGTGCAGCCCGATCAGCCGGGTCGCGATGCCGTACAGCCACGGGCGGACCGTGCCGCGGTCGGGGTCGAACCGGCCGCGCTTGTTGAACGCGGCGAGGAAGGTCTCGGCGGCGATGTCGTCCGCCGCGTCGGCCCCGAGGCGCCGCGCCGCGTACCCGTGGATCGCGGGGAAGTGACGGTGGAAGATCTCCGCGAACGCGGCGGGCTCGCGCCGCGACCGGACGATCGCCGCCGCGTCCGAGGCGTCGGAGCCGGAAGCGTCCGGCTCCGCACCGGAACGGGACCCGGGATCCGGCGGGTGGTGGTGGGCCATGGGGGTGATCCTCGTCGTCGGGGGAGTGCTCGGTCACCCGTTCTCAACCGATCCCCCGATCACCCTTCACGCGAACGCGCCCTCCGCCCGGACGTCGGGCGGAGGGCGCGCGGGCGGACGCGGCTACCGGACGCGGTAGGCGCGGATGATGCGCTGGTCGACGCCGCTGCCGCCCGCGTCCTTCGCGCTGACGCGCAGCGACACGGCCTGCCCCTTGACCGGCGCCGGGAGCGGAGCGCTGAACCGTCCGCCGCCGAGGGACCTCGCCTGGACGGCCTGCCAGGTCACGCCGTCGTCCGCGGACGTCCAGAACCGCAGCCCGGTGACCTCGGCCCGCCCGGAGCCCGCCATCCGTGCCACGGTGAACAGGGCGGGCTCACCGGACGGCTGGTTGAGCAGGTCGAGTTTCAGGTCGTAGTCGACGAGAAGGAGCGGCAGGTTGGCGCTCCTGTGGCCGGACGGCTCGCTGGAGCGGAACGTCCAGGACGTCGACGTGCGGGTCGACACCGGAATGACGGCCGACGCGTCGTTCTCGTACGTCAGCCGGTACTCCGCCTCCGTGGACGGGACGGTGAACGCGCCGAACGGGCCGTTCTTCTCGCCGACCTTCTCGTCTCCCGCGAACAGCGCCAGGTGCCCCTTCACCTCGTGCATGGCGCAGTCGAAACCGTCCGGACGGGTCTGGAGGTCGACGAGCGCGACGCGCATGCTCTGCCCGGTGCGGGCCGCGGGGTACCGGGCGCAGCCGCTGGGCGTGACGCCGGTGCCCGAATAGGGCCCGGGGCGCAGCGGCTGGCGGCCCCAGCGCTCGGAGACCCGCTCCCCCGGCTTCAGCTCGCTGAAGGGCGCCTGGTCCACCCAGAACTCCTCACCGAACTTGACGAACCCCTCGTCCCCCCACAGCAGGCCGGGGCCGGTCGAGACGTAGTCGGTACGGGCCGTTCCGGGCTTGACGTCACCGCTCCCCTCGAACGCCGGCAGGCCCTCCGGGGTGGTGCCGTAGCGCTTCTCGATCATGGGAGTGCCCGGGTCCCCGTCGAACGCGGCGAACCGCTGGTCGACGCGCGCCATCCGCTGGAGCTCGGCGCCGGTGACCACGTGCGTCAGATCGGCGGGGACGCCGTTGCCCAGGGGGTGGAGGACGTCGTAGACCGTGCCGGGCGCGGTCAGCCGATGGTTGGTGTACGCGCGGAACGTCCCGGTCTCCACGCCGTCCATCGGCTGGGCGTACACGGGCGCCTTCGCGGGATCGAAGGCGTACGCGCTGAACCACCACAGCCCCTGGCCCGCGTCGCGGACGATGTCCGCGGACACCATCGCCTGCTCGGTCTCGGTGCCCTCGACGCGCGCGCCGACCCGTACGGCGGCGGCGCCGTCGAGCGTGACGGTCGTGGGCCCGCCGACGACCACCTCGGGATCGCCGGCCAGGGCCGAGCGCCGGTCGCCGCCGTCGTCCACGTTGCCGAGGACCGAGTAGCGGCCGTCGGGGACGCGGACCGTCGCCGTCCCGGTGGCGTCGACCCACTCGGCGAACAGCGCCATGTCCGCCAGGTTGACCACCGTGGCCGAGGCGGAGAAGTTCGCGGGGTCGGTGCCGGGCAGCGGCGTCGCCCTGATCGTGAGATCGTGCGACGGAGGCTCGACGTAGAACGTCACGGGCGTTCGGAGGACGGCGCCGCCGCCCTCCGCCGTCACCACGGCCGTGTACAGGCCGGGACGGCCGGCGAGCCCGGCCGCGTCCACGGTCAGCGGGGCCTCGCCGGTTCCGCCCGCCGGGACCTCCACATCGGACGGGACGCTCGCGGCGCCGTTCGCCGGGTGACCGCCGCGGTCGACGACCTCCACGCTCAACCGCATGCGGACGGCCTCGGGGGCCTCGGACGTCCAGCCGAGCTTCGCGGACAGCGCGCCGTGCTCGGGGAACCGCGACGTGCCGAGGTCGACGATGCCCTGCGCGGGGAGGACGGGGCTGCTCGCGGCCTCGCCCACGTCGAGGCGCCCGGCACCGCGCTCGTAGGCGTCACCGCCGGTCGCGGGGTCGGCCGTCCCGACCAGGGCGGCCTTGAGCCGGGAGGGCTCCCAGTCCGGGTGCTTCGCGGCGAGCAGCGCGGCGGCGCCGGCGACGTGCGGCGTGGCCATCGACGTCCCGGACGCCCTGGTGTAGGCCGCCCCGGTCGGAGTGCCCATGGCGGTGCCCTCGGCGCGGGCCGCGATGATGTCGACGCCCGGCGCGACGATCTCCGGCTTGGCGACGTGCCCGCGCGGCCCCCGGCTGGAGAACTCCGCGAGCCGGTCGCGGGCGTCGACCGCTCCGACGGTCAGCGCGGCGTCGGCCGTACCGGGCGCGCCGACCGACCCGACCAGGCCGTCGTTGCCCGCCGCGACGACGAACAGCGTCCCGTGCGTCTTCGTCAGGTCGTTCAGGGCCAGCGAGAGGGGGTCCGTGCCGTCGGTGGGGCCGCCGCCGAGGCTCATGTTGACGACGTCGGCGCGCGGCGCGGCCCACTCCATCCCGGCGATCACGCCGGAGTCCGTGCCGGAGCCCTCGTCGTCGAGGACCTTGCCGATCAGCAGGTCCGCCTGCGGGGCGACGCCCCTGCGCTCCCCGTGGGAGGCGGCGCCCGTTCCGGCGACGGTCGAGGCGACGTGCGTGCCGTGCCCGACACGGTCGAGGGCGTCGGCCGCCTCGGAGAAGTTCCTCGTCTCGACGATGCGTCCCCGGAGGTCGGGGTGCCCGGCGTCCACGCCGGTGTCCAGGACGGCGACCTTCGCGCCCTTGCCGGTGTATCCGGCGCTCCAGGCTCCCGGCGCGCCGACCTGCCGCAGATTGCGGTCGAGCCTGTCCGCGTGAGCCGGGGCGAGGGCGCCGGGCGGCGGGGCGAAACTCGCTTTGACCCTCCCGTCCAGCCAAATGTGCCTGATGCCGCCGGTGGCCTTGACCGACGGCATCCCGGCCAGCGCGTCGCCGAGGCGCCGCGCGCCGCTCTTGGGCTGCCGGGCGGCGACGGCGCCGATGCTCGGGAGTTCCCGCGTCGTGGCGAGCGTCCCGCCGAGCGCCTTGCGGGGGCTCGTCCCCGCGGACCGCTGCACGATCAGCGGCAGGTCGTCGCTGCGGGCGTCGTCGTAGCCCTGCGCGATCAGGGCGGTGACGTCGAACAGTTCGGGATCGATCACCCGGCCGACCAGGCCGGCGACGTCGACCGGGGTGACCACGACGTGCCCGTCCGGACGGATCTCCTTGCGGAACGAGCGCTTCTCCCGGCCCGGGGCGGGGGTCACCGAGACCATGGGCGGACGGCCCTTGACCGTCCGCACCCCGACCACGTCCCCGGTCAGCAGGGTCACCTTCCAGGAGCGGCCGGTGTCCAGGCCGCCCGCCGGGCCGGGTGCGGCCTGGGCGGGCGGCGGGACCGCGGCCAGCGCCCCGGCCGCCAGCAGGAGGCCGAGCAGGGCCCGGCTCCGGCGTCTGTGGGTCATCGAGTCTCCTCAGCCATCGCCGTCCCGCGATGGGACGGTCGATGTTGATCAACCGCAGCGGCTGATCGGCTTCACGGCGGAGACTCGATGGGCCCGGTTCCGGAGCCGAACGACGAAGGGCGAAAGTCATGCCGCGGTCGGAGAACGGGTTTCGACCGTGGTCGGATGACCGGGAGACGCGGGCGGCCGAAGCTGGGCGGCATGACATCACAGACGAAGGCTCCCCCGGCGATCAGGGTCGAGGGGCTGACGAAACGGTACGGCCGGCGCACGGTGGTCGACGATCTGACGTTCACGGTCCGGCCGGGCGCGGTGACGGGCTTCTTCGGCCCGAACGGCGCGGGCAAGACGACGGCGCTGAAGGCGGTCGTGGGACTGGCGCGGCCGTCGGCGGGCACGGTGTCGGTCCTGGGAGCGCCGGTGGCCTCGACGGTGCCGGACGCGCGCCGGATCGGCGTCCACATCGAGCCGTGCGGCGCGCACCCGGCCCGGTCGGCCCGCGCGCATCTGCGGGCGCTGGCGCTGTCGGCGGGGTTGCCGCGCCGCCGCGTCGAGGAGGTTCTGGAGGTCGCCGAGTTGACGCGGGCGGCGGGCCGCCGGGTCGGCGCCTTCTCGCTCGGTATGCGGCAGCGGCTCGGGCTCGCCGCCGCGCTGCTGGGCGACCCGGAGATCCTGGTGCTGGACGAGCCGGCCAACGGGCTGGACCCCCAGGGGATCCGCTGGCTCCGGACGATGCTGCGGGAGAGGGCGGCGAAGGGCGGCACGGTGCTGCTGTCCAGCCACCTGCTCGCGGAGGCCGCGCAGACGGTCGACGACGTGGTCGTCATCGACCGTGGCAGGCTGGTGCACGAGGGACCGATCAGTGAGGTGGAGTCGCTGGAGGACGTGTTCCTGGAGCTCACCGGAGGGTTGGAGCGGTGATCGGCCTGCTTCGAGGGGAACTGCTCAAGTCGATGACGACCCGTGCCGTGTGGGGATTCGCGGCCGGGGGGATGGCCTTCGCCGCCCTGAACGCGGTGCTCGTCGCCGTGGCGTCGGGAACGCTCGACGAGGTGCCGGAGAAGAAGGAGGCGCTGTCGGGGCTCCCCGTCCTGCTGCTGCTGTGGGGACTGGTCGGCGCGGCGGGCGAGTACCGCCACCGGACCGCCGCGCCCACGGCGCTGGTGGCCCGGCGCGGCCGCGGAACCGTCCTCTCGGTGCGGATCGCGGCGTACGCGCTGACCGGGCTCGGGCTGGCGCTGCTGATCAACGCGGTCGCGGTCGGCGTGGCGCTGCCGCTGCTGGCCGACCAGCCCGGTCCGGACCTGACGTCCGGCCAGGTGGCCGGGGTCGTGGCGGGCAACGTCTCCGCGCTCGTGCTGGCGACGGTGCTGGGCGCGGCGCTCGGTGCGCTGATCCGCGTCCCGGTCGTCGGCGCGGTGGTCCTGCTGATCCTGGCACTGGTGGTGCAGCCCCTGGTGGGCGGGGCGTATGAGCGGGAGGCGAACCTCTCACCGTTCGGCGCGGCGGGCATCATGACGGGCGGGACCCACAACACGACCCTCACGGTCACGCAGGCCGGCGCGGTGTTCGCGGTCTGGACGGTGCTCGTGGTGCTGGTCGCGGTCGGGTTCGAACGACGGCGTGACCTGGCGTGAACGTCGCGGAGAGGATTCGGGCGGTGCGGGGCCTGCAGGCCGCGCACCGCCCGGTGCTGTTCGACATCGTGCTCGCCGTGGTGGCGACCGTCGTGGAAGTGGGGCTGCTGTTCAACGACGGCACCCGGGCCGCGCCCCTGCCGATCGCCGTGACCGTCCTCGCCGGTGCGGCGCTCCTGGCCCGCCGCCGGTTCGGGGTGGCGGTGACGGCGGTGACGGCCGTGACGGCCGCCGCGGTGACCGCGGCCGGGTACTCGCCCGGAGGCGCGCCGGCCGTCGTCGCGCTGTGGTCGCTCGCCGGAACACGCGACCGGCGCGTCTCGCTCGCGGTGCTGGCACCGATGGTCGTGTTCCTGGAGGCCGACAACATCTGCAGCCCGCCGGTGTCGATCGGGGCGTGGATGCTGGGCGCCTACATGCAGACGCGCCGCCGCTACGTCCAGGCGGTGGAGGAACGAGCCGCCACCCTCGAACGCGAACGGGAGCAGCTCGACCTGATCGCGGCGCAGCGCGAACGCGACTCGATCGCCCGGGAACTGCACGACATCGTCGCCCACTCGGTGACGGTGATGCTGATCGGGGTGCGCGGCGCCCGCGACGTCCTCGCCACCGAACCGCAGGTGGCCGCGCGGACGCTGGAGCGGGTGGAGACCAGCGCCGAGCAGAGCCTGGCCGAGTTGCGCCGGATCCTCGTCCTGCTGCGCGGGCGGGAGGCGGCGGACACGCGACCGCAGCCGTCACTGGCGGACCTGGGCGAACTGGTCGCCGGGTACCGCGCGGCGGGGCTGCCGGTCCGCCTGGAGATCGCCGGGGAACCGCTGGACCTGCCGAGCGGGGTGGAGTTGTCGGCCTACCGGATCATCGAGGAGGCGTTGACCAACGTGCTGAAACACGCCGGGGCGACACTGGTCACGGTACGGCTGGACTACCGCGGAGCGGACCTGGAGGTCCGGGTCCACGACGACGGGGCGGGAACCGGCGACCCGGGTCCCGGCGGGCACGGCCTGGTGGGGATGCGGGAGCGGGTCGCGGTCCTCGGCGGCGAGCTGGAGACGGGCCGGGGCCCCGGCGGCGGGTTCCGGGTAGCGGCACGGCTGCCGATCGGGGGGCGGGCGTGACGATCCGGGTGCTGATCGTCGACGATCAGGAACTGATCCGGATCGGTTTCCGGCTGTTCCTGCAGACCCGGGGCGACCTGGAGGTCGTCGGCGAGGCCGCGGACGGCCGCGAGGCCGTCGAGCGGGCGGCGGAGCTGCGGCCCGACGTCGTCCTGATGGACGTCCGGATGCCGCGGATGGACGGCGTCGAGGCCACCGCCCGCCTCACCGCTGCCGGCCGTCCGCCTCGCGTGCTGATCCTCACCACCTACGACCTCGACGAGTACGTGTTCGGCGCGCTGCGTGCGGGGGCGTCGGGATTCCTGCTGAAGGACGCGCCCCGCGAGCGGCTCCTGGAAGCGATCCACGTCGTCCACCAGGGCGAGGCGCTGCTGTCCCCGTCGATCACCCGCCGCCTGATCGAGGACTACGCCGACCGCACCGACCCGGTCCGGCCGTCGCCGGACCTGCTGACCGCGCTGACCCCGCGCGAGCGCGAGATGCTCCTGCTCGTGGCCCAGGGCCTGTCGAACCAGGAGATAGCGGCGCGGCTCGTCGTCACCGAGGCCACCGTCAAGAGCCACGTCGGCAGCGTGTTCGCCAAGCTCCACCTCCGCGACCGCGTCCAGGCCGTCGTGCTGGCCTACGAGCACGGCATCGTCGTCCCGGGCCGCCGTCCCGACCCTCGCTGAGGACGGCCGATCACGGTCGGGACGGGGACGTCGCCGTCATGGCCGGTGGGCGGACCCGCCGACGGAACCCGTGCCGGGAACCGGAATAGGGCACTCATTCGTCCTGTTGTAGAGGTCGTCAGCAAAGTTGAGTCCGGCCGACTCAAGTCATTTGACAAGGACGAGGGCGCCGGGCAACCTAGCGGACAGAAGACTCAACCGGCCGCGCCTCGGGGGCGACCGGGGCTGCGATAACACCGGATACGACGGAGGACGAGAAACATGGCACGTGCGGTCGGCATCGACCTCGGGACGACCAACTCGGTCGTCGCGATCCTGGAGGGCGGCGAGCCCACCGTCATCGCGAACGCGGAGGGGTCGCGGACCACGCCGTCCGTCGTCGCCTTCGCCAAGAACGGCGAGGTCCTGGTCGGAGAGGTCGCCAAGCGCCAGGCGGTGACCAACGTCGACCGGACGATCCGGTCGGTCAAGCGCGAGATGGGCACCGACTGGAAGACCAAGATCGACGACAAGGACTTCAACCCGCAGCAGATCAGCGCGTTCGTGCTGCAGAAGCTCAAGCGGGACGCCGAGTCCTACCTGGGTGAGACGGTCACCGACGCGGTCATCACCGTCCCCGCCTACTTCTCCGACCACCAGCGGCAGGCCACCAAGGAGGCCGGCCAGATCGCGGGCCTGAACGTCCTGCGCATCATCAACGAGCCGACCTCGGCGGCGCTGGCCTACCACCTGGAGAAGGAGAACGAGGCCACCATCCTGGTCTTCGACCTCGGCGGCGGCACGTTCGACGTGTCCCTGCTGGAGGTCGGCGACGGCGTGGTCGAGGTGAAGGCCACCAGCGGCGACAACCACCTGGGCGGCGACGACTGGGACAACAAGGTCGTCGACTGGCTGGTCGAGCGGTTCAAGAACGCCAACGGCGTCGACCTGGCCAAGGACAAGATGGCGCTGCAGCGGCTCCGCGAGGCCGCGGAGAAGGCCAAGATCGAGCTGTCCGGCTCGTCCGAGACACAGATCAACCTGCCCTACATCACCGCGTCCGCCGAGGGCCCGCTGCACCTGGACGAGAAGCTCACCCGCGCCGAGTTCCAGCGGATGACCTCCGACCTCCTGGAGCGCACCAAGGCGCCGTTCCAGCAGGTGCTGAAGGACGCCGGCATCTCGGTGAAGGAGATCGACCAGGTCGTCATGGTCGGCGGCTCCACCCGGATGCCCGCGGTCTCCGAGCTGGTCAAGGAGCTGACCGGCGGCAAGGAGCCGAACAAGGGCGTCAACCCCGACGAGGTCGTCGCGATCGGCGCCAGCCTCCAGGCCGGCGTGCTCAAGGGCGAGGTCAAGGACGTCCTGCTGCTGGACGTGACCCCGTTGAGCCTCGGCATCGAGACCAAGGGCGGCATCTTCACCAAGATCATCGAGCGGAACACCACGATCCCGACCAAGCGGTCGGAGACGTTCACCACCGCCGACGACAACCAGCCGTCCGTGGAGATCCAGGTCTACCAGGGCGAGCGCGAGATCGCCGCGTACAACAAGAAGCTCGGCACCTTCCAGCTCACCGGCCTGCCGCCGGCGCCGCGCGGCGTCCCGCAGATCGAGGTCACCTTCGACATCGACGCCAACGGCATCGTGAACGTCAGCGCGAAGGACCAGGGCACCGGCCGCGAGCAGTCGATGGTCATCACGGGCGGCAGCGCGCTGCCCAAGGACGACATCGAGAAGATGATGCGCGACGCCGAGCAGTTCGCCGAGGAGGACCGCCGGCGCAAGGAGGAGGCCGAGGTCCGCAACCAGGCCGACACCCTCGCGTACTCGACCGAGAAGTTCCTGCGGGAGAACGACGAGAAGGTCCCCGCGGAGCTGAAGACCGAGGTCAACGACGCGGTCGCCGAGGTCAAGAAGGCCCTGGAGGGCACCGACGTCGACGCGATCAAGGGCAGCGCCGAGAAGCTCGCGCAGGTGAGCCAGAAGATGGGCGCCGCGATGTACGCGCAGAACCCCGAGGGCGCCCAGGCCGGCGCCGAGGACCACGGGCCGACGGCCGGCGCCCAGGGCGGCGAGCCGCAGGACGACGAGGTCGTCGACGCCGAGATCGTGGACGAGGACAAGCCGAAGGGTGATGCATCGTGACGTCCTCTCCCAACGGGGGCGAGGAGAAGGAGGGCCCGGTGATCCGCGACAAGCGGCGCATCGATCCCGAGACGGGGGAGGTCCGGGCGCAGGCGGGGGAGTCCTCGCCGGCCCCGGAGGCCCCGGTGGGCGGGGGCGGCGCCAAGGCCACGGGTGAGGAGGACTCCGCGCTGAAGACCCAGCTGGCGGAACGGCTCGCCGACCTCCAGCGCCTGAAGGCGGAGTACGACAACTACCGCAAGCGCGTCGAGCGCGACCGGGTCGCGGTCCGCGAGCAGGCCCTCGGGCAGGTGCTGTCCGAACTGCTCCCGGTGCTGGACGACATCGGCCGCGCCCGGGACCACGAGGAGCTCACCGGCGGGTTCAAGTCCGTCGCGGAGAGCCTTGAGGCGGTCACCGGCAAGCTCGGCCTGGAGCGGTACGGGGAGAAGGGCGAGCCCTTCGACCCGGTCGTGCACGAGGCGCTGATGCACTCGCTCTCGGCCGAGGTGACCGAGACGAGCGTCACCGACGTCCTGCAGCCCGGCTACCGGATCGGCGAGCGGATCCTGCGGCCCGCCCGCGTGGCGGTGGCCGACCCCGACCCGGGCTCCGGGGCCGGCGAGCCCGGCGACGGGCCGGGCGACGCGGACGACGAACCGGGCGAATGACTCCCAGGGGGCCCGCCCGCGAGGGCGGGCCCCGCAGGGGCCTGAAGACATGTGGCAAGTGGCGATAGCAGAAGGCGGGGCGCCGTGAGCACCAAGGACTACCTGGAGAAGGACTACTACAAGGTCCTCGGTGTCGCGAAGACGGCCTCGCAGGAGGAGATCAAGAAGTCCTACCGGAAGCTGGCCCGCAAGTACCACCCGGACGCCAACAAGGGCGACGCGGAGGCCGAGGACCGCTTCAAGGAGGTCTCGGAGGCCTACGACGTCCTGTCCGACGAGAAGCGCCGCAAGGAGTACGACGCGGTGCGCTCGATGCCGGGCGGTTTCCGCGGCCAGCAGGGGGGCGGGTTCGGCTTCGACCTCGGCGACCTGTTCGGCCAGACCGGCGGCGGGACGCAGCCGGGCGGCGCCGGGGAGCGCATCGGCGACCTGTTCGGCGGCCTGTTCGGCGGGCGCGGCGGCGCAGGCGGCGGCACCCGCACGGCGGGGACGCGGCGCGCGCGGCGCGGCGCGGACGTCGAGACCGAGGTGACCCTGTCGTTCGGCCGCGCGATGAACGGCGTCACCGTCCCGATCAAGCTGACCAGCGAGGCGGCCTGCAACGGCTGCCGCGGGACGGGCGCCAAGGCCGGCACCGTGCCGCGTGTGTGCCCGAACTGCGAGGGCACCGGGCACGAGACCCGCAATCTCGGCAACTTCGGCTTCCAGGAGCCGTGCAAGGAGTGCCGCGGCCGGGGCCTGGTCGTGGACGACCCGTGCCCGATCTGCCACGGCAGCGGCCGCGCGACCGGCACCCGCACGATCCAGGCCCGCATCCCGGCGGGCGTGGCGGACGGGCAGAAGATCCGGCTGAAGGGCAAGGGCGCGCCCGGCGAGAACGGCGGCCCGGCCGGCGACCTGTACGTCAACATCAAGGTGCTGCCGCACAAGGTGTTCGGGCGCAGCGGCGACAACCTGACGCTGACCGTCCCGGTGACCTTCCCCGAGGCGGCGCTCGGCGGCGAGATCCGGGTGCCGACCTTCCAGGGGCAGCCCGTCACGCTGAAGCTGCCCGAGGGCACCCCGAACGGCCGCAAGTTCCGCGTGAAGGGCCGGGGCGCGCCGCGGCGCGACGGCACGAAGGGCGACCTGCTGGTCACCGTCGACGTGCACGTCCCGCAGAAGCTCGACGAGCAGACGCGCGAGGCGCTCGACCGGCTCCGGACGGCGGGGACGGGAGACGACCTGCGCGCCGACCTCCTCCAGCAGGCCAGACAGGAGTGATCTTCATGGATCCCTTCGGCGACGACACTCCGGTCTACGTGATCTCCGTGGCGGCGCAGCTGTCCGGACTGCACCCGCAGACGCTGCGCACCTACGACCGGATGGGCCTGGTGTCCCCCGGCCGGACGGCGGGCCGGGGTCGCCGCTACTCGATGCGGGACATCGTGATGCTCCGCGAGATCCAGCGGCTCTCCCAGGAGGAGGGCATCAACCTGTCCGGCATCAAGCACATCCTGGAGCTGCAGCGCGACAACGTGCGGCTCCGCGAGGAGCTCACCAAGGCGCACGCGGCGCTGGAGGAGCTCGCGAACGAACTCGAATCGACCCGTGCGGTCGCGGCGCGGCTGGCGCAGCAGCGGCGGCACGGGGAACCGGGCCGCACTCCCGGCGCCGACCTCGTGCCCATCAGGCGCACGAGCGTCGTGGTGTGGCACGAGCGCAACTCGGACTGAACAGGGCAACTGTCGGGGGTCTGGGGGGTCCCCCAGATGGAACACGGCTACTGGGTGGGGTCATGGACTACAAGCTGACGCAGAAGAGCCAGGAGGCGCTGTCGGTCGCGGTCCGCAGGGCGGCGGCCGAAGGGCACCCCGAGGTGGAGCCGCAGCACCTGCTGGTGGCGCTGATCGGGCTGCCGGACGGGACGGCGGTGCCGCTGCTGGAGGCGGTCGGCGCCGACTGGCAGGTGATCCGGCGGCGGGCCGAGGAGCAGCTCGCGGCGATGCCGAAGGCGCAGGGGTCGACGGTGGCGACGCCGCGGCTGTCCGGCCAGCTCCAGCGGTCGGTCAACACGGCGGCCAACCGCGCGCAGCAGCTGGAGGACGAGTACGTCTCGACCGAGCACCTGCTGGTCGGGCTGGCGGCGGACGGCGGTCCGGCGGCGGGCCTGCTGAAGGAGTTCGGCGCGACGCCGGAGGCGCTGCTCGACGCGTTCGAGAAGGTGCGCGGCCACGCCCGCGTCACCAGCGAGAACCCCGAGGGCACCTACCAGTCGCTGGAGAAGTACGGCGTCGACCTGACGGCGGCGGCCCGCGACGGCCGGCTCGACCCGGTCATCGGCCGCGACCCCGAGATCCGCCGCGTGATCCAGGTGCTGTCGCGCCGGACGAAGAACAACCCGGTGCTGATCGGCGAGCCCGGCGTCGGCAAGACCGCCGTGGTGGAGGGCCTGGCGCAGCGGATCATCGCGGGCGACGTCCCCGAGTCGCTGCGGGGCAAGCGGCTGGTCTCGCTGGACCTCGGCGCGATGGTCGCGGGCGCGAAGTACCGCGGCGAGTTCGAGGAGCGGCTGAAGGCCGTCCTGAACGAGATCAGGCAGAGCGAGGGGCAGGTCGTCACGTTCATCGACGAGCTGCACACCGTCGTCGGGGCGGGCGCGGCCGAGGGCGCGATGGACGCCGGCAACATGCTGAAGCCGATGCTGGCCCGCGGCGAGCTGCGGATGATCGGCGCGACGACGCTGGACGAGTACCGGGAGCGGATCGAGAAGGACGCCGCCCTGGAGCGCCGGTTCCAGCAGGTGTTCGTCGGGGAGCCGACCGTCGAGGACACGATCGCGATCCTGCGCGGGCTGAAGGGCCGGTACGAGGCGCACCACAAGGTGCAGATCAACGACTCGGCGATGGTGGCGGCGGCGACGCTGTCCGACCGCTACATCACCTCCCGGTTCCTGCCGGACAAGGCGATCGACCTGGTGGACGAGGCCGCGTCCCGGCTGCGCATGGAGATCGACTCCCGGCCGGTCGAGGTCGACGAGCTGCAGCGCGCCGTCGACCGGCTCAAGATGGAGCAGATGAACCTGGAGAAGGAGACCGACGAGGCGTCCCGGCAGCGCCTCGAACGGCTCCGCGCCGACCTCGCCGACAGGCAGGAGCAGCTGAGCGGCGTGAACGCCCGCTGGGAGCGGGAGAAGGCGGAGCTGAACCGGGTCGGCGAGATCAAGGAGCGGATCGACCAGCTGCGCGGCGAGGCGGCGCGGGCCGAGCGCGACGGCGACCTGGAGACGTCCTCGCGGCTCGTCTACGGCGAGATCCCGGCGCTGGAGAAGCAGCTGGAGGAGGCGTCGGAGGCGACCGAGACCCGCCACACGATGGTCAAGGAGGAGGTCGGCCCGGACGACGTCGCCGACGTGGTCGCGTCCTGGACCGGCATCCCGGCGGGGCGGCTGCTCGAAGGCGAGACCGCGAAGCTGCTGCGCATGGAGGACGACCTCGGCCGGCGGCTGATCGGGCAGGAGGCCGCGGTCCGCACGGTGTCGGACGCGGTGCGCCGCGCCCGCGCGGGCATCTCCGACCCCGACCGCCCGACCGGCTCGTTCCTGTTCCTCGGCCCGACGGGCGTCGGCAAGACGGAGCTGGCGAAGGCGCTCGCGGAGTTCCTGTTCGACGACGAGCGGGCGATGACCCGCATCGACATGAGCGAGTACTCCGAGAAGCACAGCGTCGCCCGCCTGGTCGGCGCGCCGCCCGGATACATCGGGTACGAGGAGGGCGGCCAGCTCACCGAGGCCGTCCGGCGCCGCCCGTACTCGGTGGTCCTGCTGGACGAGGTGGAGAAGGCGCACCCGGAGGTCTTCGACATCCTCCTGCAGGTGCTGGACGACGGCCGCCTCACCGACGGTCAGGGCCGCACGGTCGACTTCCGCAACACGATCCTGATCCTCACGTCCAACATCGGGTCGCAGTTCCTCGTCGACCCGACGCTGGAGAACGGGGCCAAGCGGGAGGCGGTGTGGAACGCCGTCCGGAACTCGTTCAAGCCGGAGTTCCTCAACCGCCTGGACGACGTGATCCTTTTCGACGCACTGTCGACCGACGAGCTGACCCGCATCGTCGACCTGCAGGTGGACCGGCTGGCCGACCGCCTCGCCGACCGGCAGCTCACGCTGCGGGTCACGCCCGCGGCCCGCGAGTGGCTGGCGCTGACCGGCTACGACCCGCTGTACGGCGCGCGCCCGCTGCGCCGCCTCGTGCAGACGGCGATCGGCGACCAGCTCGCCCGCGAGCTGCTGTCCGGCGAGGTCCGCGACGGCGACGAGGTGGTCGTCGACCTCGACGAGGCCGCCGACCGCCTGACCGTACAGCGGTCCGGCGGCCTGAAGCTGACGAAGTGACGCGCTGACGAGGTGACGTGAGGAAGGCGGCCCCGGGGACTCCCCGGGGCCGCCTTCGCGGTGCGTCAGACTTCGAGGTTCTCCTCGATCTCGCGGAGGCGGTGGCGGGCCAGCGCCAGGTTTCCGCGGGTGCGGTCGAGGGCCATGTAGAGGAACAGCCCCTTGCCCTTGCGGCCCGTGACCGGCCGGATGACGTGGTACTGGCTGGAGATGCTGATGAGGATGTCCTCGATCTCCTCCTTGATGCCGAGCTGCTCCATCGTGCGGAGTTTGGCGCGCACCACCTCGGTGTTCCCGGCGCCCGCGACCTGCAGGTCGAGGCCCTTGGAACTGCCGAGCTGGCCGAGGGTCATCCCGCTGTTGTAGTCGACGACGGCGACGCCGATGGCCCCGTCGATCGTCATCATGTCCTTGAGGGCGAGGTCGAGGTTCGACATGGGTACTCCTCTTTCCTGGTCGTGGGTGGTTCGTTGTCGTGGTGCCGCGCCGTCGTGGGCGCCGCTCCGTCAGGGACGGCGCGTGCCCGTGAGGCAGGCGGCGACGGCGCGGGCGGCGGGCCGCGACTCCAGGTGGAGGCGGCCCACGTTGACGTCCGGATCCGCGAGGACGGTGAGGGACGCGGTGGGGCCGGCGGCGTAGATGACCACGTAGCCGTCCACGCCGCGGATCACGACCTCGTGGAAGGCGCCGCCGTGCGCGGTCTGCGCGATCCGGTGCGCGAGGGACAGGCCCGTCGCCGTCACGGCCGCCATGCCGGCGGGTTCGACCGATCCGGGCAGGTCGTGCGCGATGAGCAGCCCGTCCACCGAGGCCACGAGGCTCCCGCCGAGCTGCGGGACGCGGGCCCGCAGCGACCTCAGCTCGGCCACCACCGCCTGCTCGGTCGCCCGCACCGCCGCGACCCCCGCGGCCGGCCCGCCGGGCGTGCCCGGTAGGCCCGCCCCCGCTCGTTTCGCCACCTTCGCCAGCCTTTCGATCAAGTGAGCCACTCGGTCCCCAGCACGGTCAGCGGAGCTCCACCAGCGCCGTGTGGAGCCGGACGAGCAGGTCGCGGTCCGCGGGCGCCCAGTCGGCGGAGACCTCGTCCCGGACCGGCGCGGCGCCGGGCCCGTCCGGCGGGCCGGTCCTTACCAGCGACGCCGCGGCGAGCCCGCGCACGGCGAGCAGGCACGCGAACACCGTCCGCCCGAGCTCGCCGGCCAGCTGCGCGGGGGTGCGCAGGCCGTCGGCGTTGAGCAGGATCTCCGCCTGGAGGCCGGTCAGGATGACGCGCTGCCGCCTGACGCGCCGGACCGGCACCACCGGCGCGACGTCCACGCTCCCGTCGGGCCAGGCGGCGTCGAGGAGGGCGCGGCGGCGGCGCTGCTCGTGGACGAGCGTCGCCACGGTGACCCGCCGGGAGCCGCCGCCCGGCGGCCCCTCGGTGAACGCCGGCTCGGCCCGCGAGGCGAGCAGGAGGCAGGCGGCGTCGAACATCGCGAGCAGCCCCGCCAGTTCCGGGTCGGGCCCGTCCGGCAGGTCGCCGGGACCCGGCGTGTGCCGGCTCTCGGCGAGGGTGACGGCCCCGCGGTCGACATGGAACGTGCCGTCGCCGCCCACCCGCAGCAGGCCGGTGGCCTTCTCCCGTTCCAGCGCCGCCAAGGCTCCGGCGACCCCTCCCGCGTTCGCGTCCGCCATGTCATCCGCCCGTGATCTCGCCGAGGAGGTCGCGCATGCGGAGCCGGGCGAGCGCGATGTTGCCCTTTTCCCGATCGAGCAGTAAATGGACGAAGAGATGTCCGTCGAGATTCGCTCCGGTCAGGGCCAACACGTGATATCCGTCCGTTCCGCAAACGATGATCTCCTCGACGTCGTCCCCCGCCGCGGTGGCGCTGAGCGCCGGCGACGCCAGCACCGCCCGCACCACGTCGGTCGCGCCGGCCGCGTCCTCGTGCTGGTCGAGGACGTCCTCCCGGCCGGCCGCCGCCACGGCGAGCCCGCTGGCGCAGTCGACCAGCGTGACCCGCCGCGCCCCCGGAATGGTCATCATCGACGCGAGGCACCCGTCAATGCCCAAGCCCATTTCCCCACCGAATGAGAGTTGCAAGAACTCGACCATAGCCAGAACATTGCCGCTCGCAACGCCAATCCGTAAATTTCCCGCGACAATCATGTATGGGGTATAAATACCGCACGGTATGACGGGCGGTCAGGATCGTTGTGAGGCGCCGGCCCTGGAAATCGGTTCCCTCCGGGCCACCGATGGGGGTCGTCCGCAACCGCGTCGGCCGGCGCGCCAGGCGGCTCTTTACGCTGTGAGCGTGCAGTCGTTCCGTACAGAACGTACAGAAGGCAGAGTTCTCTCATGAGGCTTCTGATGCTGGGCGGGACGGAGTTCGTCGGACGTGCCATCACCGAAGAGGCGCTTGCCCGCGGCTGGGACGTCACGGTCTTCCACAGGGGGCGCCATGAGCCGCCCCAGGGAGTCGCGTCGTTGCGCGGCGACCGCACCGCAGAGGGCGGCCTCAAGGCGCTTGAGGACGGGGAATGGGACGCCGTCGTCGACACCTGGTCCGGCGCACCGCTCGTCGTCCGAGAAACGGCGCGCCTGCTCGATGGACGTGTCGCGCGGTACGTCTACATCTCCAGCCGTTCGGTGTACCGGTATCCAGAACCGTCCGGGCTCGGCGAAGAAGCCGAGGTGGTCGAAGGCTCCCCGGACGACGGCGAGGTCGACTACGCGGCGGCGAAGCGCGGCGGAGAACTGGCAGCACTCGACGTGTACGGGGACAACGCCCTCCTGGTGCGGGCGGGCCTCATCCTGGGCCCGTACGAGAACATCGGGCGGCTGCCCTGGTGGCTGTCACGTATGGCACGGGGCGGCGACGTCCTGGCGCCCGGCCCGCGCGACGCCGGCCTCCAGTACATCGACGTGCGGGACCTCGCCATCTGGACCCTGGACGCTGTCGAACACGGACTCGGCGGCCCCTACGACCTGGTCAGCCCGCCCGGCCACACGACGATGGGCGAGCTGCTCCAAACCTGCACCGACGTGACGGGGTCGAGCGCGAACCTCGTCTGGACGGCCCCGGAAACGATCCTGGAAGCGGGCATCGAGCCGTGGACCGACCTTCCCGCCTGGCTTCCGCCTGGCGAGGACTACGACACCCTGCACCAGGGCAACGTCGGCAAGGCCCTTGCCGCGGGGCTGCGTTGCAGGCCCGTCCAGGAGACGGTCGCGGACACCTGGGCCTGGCTCCAGTCGATAGGCGGCACGGCACCGCAGCGTCCCGACCGACCCGTGCTCGGCCTGCCTCCCGAGAAGGAGGACGAGGTCCTGAACCCCCGCTGACCTCCGGCGCGGGCCCGGCCCTCACCACCCTCGCGGCCCGGTCACAGGGACGCCGTGCGGCCGGCCGCGCGGTGGACACAGGGGCGCCCGTCCGCTAGAGAGGCGTTCTATGACCGCTTTGGTACTCGGCCCCCACCTCCGGCACGTGAGTCACCGCACCGCGACGATCTGGGTGGAGACCGATCGTCCGTGCGAGGTCAGGGTCGTCAACCGGGAGCAGGGGGTCGACGCCGCCGCCCGCACCTTCACGGCGCACGGCCACCACTACGCCGTCGTCGAGATCGACGGGCTCGCGCCAGGGGCGCGGATCCCGTACGAGGTGGTGGCGGACGGCGAGACCGTCTGGCCCGAGGCCGGCGCAGGATTCCCCCCGTCCCAGATCAGGACCCTGCGCGAGCACGGCGAGCTGCGCATCTCCTTCGGCTCCTGCCGCCGCTCGCCCGGCACCGTGGAGGAGTACGGGCACGACGCCCTCACCGCGTTCGCCGACAGGCTCCGCATCGGCGGGGAGGGCGCCGTCTGGCCGGACGTCCTGCTCATGGTCGGCGACCAGGTGTACGCCGACGAGCTGACCCCCCAGATGCGCGAGTTCATCGGCGGCCGCCGCGCCCCGGGCTCGCCGCCGGACGGCGAGGTCGCCGACTACGAGGACTACACCCAGCTCTACAAGCTCGCCTGGCACGACGACCCGGCCGTCCGGTGGCTGCTGTCCACCGTCCCCACCTTCACGATCTTCGACGACCACGACATCCGCGACGACTGGAACACCTCCTACACCTGGCGCCGGCAGATGTGGGCCCAGCCCTGGTGGAAGGCGCGCATCACGGGTGGCATCGGGTCGTACTGGATCTACCAGCACCTCGGGAACATGTCGCCCCAGGACCGGGCGTCCGATGCCGTCTTCGAGGCCGTCCGGGCGGCCTCCGACGAGACCGGCGACGCGGGCGACGTCCTGGACGCGTTCGCCGAGAAGGCCGACAAGCACCCCGAGACGATGCGCTGGAGCTACTCCCACGACTGGGCCGGCACGCGCCTGATCGTCGTCGACAGCCGGTGCTCCCGCCTGCTCACGGCCGACCGGCGCGGCATGCTCGACGACGAGGAGTCCGACTGGCTGGACGGCCGCTGCCAGGGCGGCATGGACCACCTGCTCATCGCCAGCTCGCTCCCCTACCTCCTGCCCATGGCGATCCACCACGCCGAATCGTGGAACGAGGCCGTCGCCGAGGGCGCGTGGGGCAGGCGCGGCGCGGCGGTCGGCGAGAAGATCCGCCAGGCCGCCGACCTGGAGCACTGGGCCGCGTTCGAACGGTCGTTCCGCGCCGTCGCCGCCGGCGTCGTCGCCGTCGGGCGCGGGGAGCGCGGCCCCGCGCCGGCGAGCATCTCGTTCCTGTCCGGCGACATCCACTACTCCTACCTGGCGCGGATCACCGAGCCCGCCACCCAGTCGAAGATCACCCAGATCGTCTGCTCGCCGCTGCGCAACCCGCTGGAGGGCAAGTTCCGGTGGGCGAACCGCATCGCCTACTCGCGGGCCGCCGGACGGCCGTTCCGCGTCCTGGCGAAGCTGGCGAAGGTGCCGGCCCCGCCGGTCCGGTGGCGGATGACGAGCGGCCCCTGGTTCGACAACGCCATCGCCACCGTCGAGCTGTCCGGACGCGACTGCGGCGTGCGGTGGGAGACGCCGGGGACCAGCGGCACGATGTCCGAGATGGGACGCGCCGGCATCACGTGACGGGCAGGGTGTCCCGGCCATGACGCGGCTCGCGTGGATATCTGTGACCAAAACGAGCGACAACAAGTGGTCACTCAGTCACAATGAGCAAGCATGGAGCCACGGGACGAAAGGACGGCGCCCGGCGACGCCGAGCCCAGCGATGCCGCGCTCATCTCCCGGATCCGCGAGGGGGACGACGCCGCCTACGGAACGCTCTACCAGCGGCACCTGCCCGCCGCGCGCGGGCTCGCCGGCCATCTGGCCGGGCGCGAGGCCGCCGACGACGCCGTCCAGGACGCGTTCGCGAAGGTCCTCTCCGCCCTCAGGCGCGGCGGCGGGCCCGACTCCGGGTTCCGGCCCTACCTGCTCACGGCCGTGCGGCGGACGGTCTACGACCGGCAGCGCCCCGACGTCCACCACACCGACGACACCGAGACGTACGACGTCGGGGAGCCCTTCGACGACCCCGCGGTCGAGGAGTGGGAGCGTTCGATCGTCGCGAGGGCGTTCCTGTCGCTGCCCGCGCGATGGCAGACCGTCCTCTGGCACACCGAGGTCGAGGACGGGAAGCCGGTCGACGTCGCCCCGATCCTCGGCCTGACCGCGAACGGCACCGCCGCGCTCGCCCACCGGGCCCGCGAGGGGCTGCGGGAGGCCTACCTGCGGATGCACCTGGACGGCCTCGACGCCGGCGACGCGTGCCGTCCCGTCCTGGACAAGCTCGGCTCCTACGTGCGCGACGCCTTGCCGGGCCGCGAGTCCCGCAGGGTCAAGCGCCACCTGGACGGCTGCAAGCGCTGCAAGGGCCTCCATGGGGAACTGGCGCAGGCGAACACGGCGCTGCGCGACGTCATCGGACCGCTCGTCCTGGGCTCGGCGAGCGCCGCCTACCTGGCGTCCAGGGGCGGCTTCTTCCTGTGGGTGCGGCGCCTGCCCAGGCGGCAGCAGCAGGTGCTCGCCGGGGCCGTCGTGACCGTCGCCGGGGCCATGGCCCTCGGCCTCGCGCTCGTGTCCGACGACCGGCGGGCGCCCGAACCGCGCACACCGCCGCCCGCCGCCGAGCCGGTCGCCCCGCCCGCCGCCCGACCGCCCCCCGTGACGCCGCCCGCGGCCAGGCCGCCCGCCCCCGAGCCGCTTGCGAAGCGGCATGCTCCCGTCCGTCCGGCTGCGGCCGAGCCTCGGGCCCGACCACCGCACCCGGCGCCGAAGCCTCGGGAGAGACCGCCGCATGTGAAGAAGCCCGCCGAGCCCAGCCCGGCCCCATCTCGTCCGATCGAAAGCCCTGGAGGGCTGCTGGTCCACATCAAAGTGCGGGTGCCGCTGCTGTCGGCCGAGGTGGGCGTCCATCTGGACATCGACCTGCCAAGCGGCGAAATCCCCTCCATACGGCACTGCGCCCCCCTTACGGCACCGCTCACGGGCACGGCCGCCATCCGGGGTTGAAGCGAGGGTCGCGGGCACGCCTGGACTGAACCCGCCACCTGATTCTTCCCGTAAAGATCCTTCGGAAGGGCCGGACGGAGCCTAAAGGGCTGGTAGCGTCCGCCGCGGCTCCCGAATCCTTGTTACCGAGGAGTCGCCAACCGGCGGCTTGCCATGAAAGAGTGGCGAATCGCCGTAACGGCCTACCGGGCAGACGGGCTTCACTACGCTATAAGCGCCCGGTGACGTTACGCCGAAATGGGCACGCTGTGAGCTCCCGTGTTGAGGAAGGACGGTGCCGCATGGATCGCTGCGCGCTGTTCGTGGACGCCGGCTACCTGCTGGCGGACGGTGCCATGGCGGTACACGGCACGCGCCATCGCGAGACCGTCTCGTGGGACTTCGGCGGCCTCCTGCAACTACTCGGCAACCTCGCCAGGGAACGCACCGGCATGCCGTTGCTGCGCTGCTACTGGTACGAGGCGACGGTCGAGGGGCGCCGCAACCCCGAGCACGACGCGCTGGCCGACCTGCCCGGCCTCAAGCTGCGGCTCGGCCGGATCCGCCCCGGCCGCCGCGAGGGCGTCGACACCGAGATCCACCGCGACCTGATGGCCCTGGCCCGCAACGCCGCGCTCGCCGACGCCGTCCTGGTCAGCGGCGACGAGGACCTCGCCCAGGTCGTCGCGGACGCCCAGGACCTCGGCGTCCGCGTCACGGTCGTGCACGTCGCCGTCGACGGCAACTGGACGATCTCCCGGGTGCTGCGCCAGGAGTGCGACGACCTCATCGAGATCGGCTCCGGCCACCTGCGCCCCTACGTCAACCTTCTCGCCGGCGTCGACGGCGGCTCCTCGCTCGGGACGAGCCCGCTGTCCAACGGGCACGGCGCCACGAACGGGCACGCCGCCTCGCTCGGACCGCTCCAGAGCACGTCGAGCAACGGGCCGCCGCCCTCGTCCCCGCTGAGCATCCCGCCCGCGCCCGCGTCCCCGTCCCCGGCCGTCCGCGACCTCGGCCCGGCCATGACGGGCGGGCTGGGCGGCGGATCCTCGCCGGCCGGCGGATCGTCCTACGGCACCGGCCCCATGCCGCTGCCCGGCGGCACGGGCGGCGGGCTCGGCGGATCGTCCTACGGCACCGGCGGGCTGCCGCTCCCGCCGAACCCCGCCCCGACGGCCGGGCCGTCCCCGGCGCAGGCCCCGTCTCCGCCCGCGCCGCCGCCCTCCAGCCCGCAGTACAGCTCCTCCCCCAGCCCGCAGTACACCTCCTCCCCCATCCCGGCGCCCTCCCCGCCGCCTCCTCCGCAGACCATGCACTCGCAGCCGGCGCCGTCCGGCGGCCAGCACGGCCCCTACACCGGCCCGCAGCAGATCTCCCCCGTCCCGGTGCAGCAGACGCCGACCCTCTCGGACGCCGTCAAAGCCGCCCACCAGGAAGGCCAGGACTTCGGCGAGTCCGTCGCCCGCGACGCCCCCGCGCTGTGGCTGGAGGCCGTCCTCGCCCGCAAGCCGCGCATGCCGTCCGACCTGGAGGCCCGGCTCCTGCAGGGCTCCTCGCTGCCCATCGACTTCCTCCTGCACGACGAGGTCCGCCACGCCCTGCGCCGCGGCTTCTGGGACGCGCTCGAACGTTCACGCAGGTGACGTCCAGTCATTAGCACCGGTATTCCACGATCATCATCGATTCGCCCGCTTCGGCCGGGCGGTGCCGGGTAGCGTTGAACCGTGACGCATGTGACGGAAGACGATCTCGACGACCTGGAGTTCGACACCCTGCGCACCGGCGATCACATCTCGGCGGCCCGTCGGCTGTCCGAGCTGGCCGAGTCGGTGTCCGGCGGGGTGACACGCGCCAACGTCCTGCTGCGCGCCGGCGAGCAGTGGCAGCACGCCGGCGACCACGCGAGGGCCGCCGAGCTGTACCGCAGGGCCATGGAGGACGGCGGCGAGACCTACGGCGACCCGCGCGCCTACCTCGCCGACGCGCTCTTCGAACTGGGCCGCGGTGACGAGGCCCGCGCCCTCGTCGACGAGATCCGCGCCGACAAGCCGCGCGACCCCGAGGTGTACCGCGCCGTCGCCGAGGTGCTCTACGCCCAGGGCGACGCCACCGGCGCCCACGAATGGGCCACCAGCGGCGCCGACGTCGTCCTGGCCCTCCGCGACCGCGCCGTGGGCACCGGCATGGGCGGCGGCCCCGACGAGGCCCCCGCCCCGGACGCCGACTCCCTCACTCCGGGCCTGGACGACGTCGCCCTGGCCGAGGACAGCCTCGAAGCCCTCCTCCGCCTCCGGTACCGCGCCCGCATAGACCTGGGCCGCAACGAAGACGACTACGACGCCCTCCTAGACGACCTCCTGAAAAACTCCTGATCCCCCAGGGGGCGACCCCTGGAACCCCCGTCACGAGCCGGGCTGTGCTTGCCCGGGAGGCGTCCCCCTGGGCAGACACCTCACAACCGGGCTATGAGTTCGCTTAGGGATTGGGCGGCGGCGGTGGGGGGTTCGTGTTCGGTTGCGAGCCAGCCGCGTAGGTGCGCCTCTCTGACGGCCTGATCGTGCTCGGGGGAGGCGGAGCGGTCCGCGTGGGTGCGGAGGTAGCCGCAGGGCGCCTCCGGCCAATCTGGGGCCGTGGGGAGGTCGTCCTGCGGGGCGCCGTGGTCGTGTCGGGCCGGGCGGGGGAGATCGGCGTCGACGAAGACGTAGCCGCCTACGGGGCGGTGGGCGGCGCGCTGGGCGAGGCCGATGCCGGGCAGCAGGGGGCCGGCGGCGCCGTGGGCCACGAGGACGAGCGGGGGCACCGGGTCGGTCGCGGTGATGGTGAGCGAGACGCGCGCGATGTAGCGGGGGCCGGCGTCGTCCGGGACGTCCGGTGCCACGACGTCCAGGCCGTAGGAGCGGAGCATCTCGGGCAGGTCGCCCCAGGAGGCCGCGGTGGCGCCGGGGGCGTGCAGCAGGACGACGGTTCCGGGTGTCACCCCGCGAACGTACACGGCGGCGGCGGAGCGCGTACGCAGGGTGATTAGGGTTCTGCACGTGAGCGATCGTGAAGAGCTGCTGCAGAAGATCAAGAACAAGGCCGTGGTGCACGGGGACTTCGTCCTGTCCTCGGGCAAGCGGGCGTCCTGGTACGTGGACCTCCGCCGGGTGACGCTGGACGGGGCCGCGGCCCCGCTGGTGGGACGGGTCATGCTGGACGAGACCGCCGACCTCGACTACGAGGCCGTGGGCGGGCTGACGCTCGGGGCGGACCCGGTGGCCGCCGCGATGCTGCACGCGGCGGCGGCGCGCGGACGGGCGCTGGACGCGTTCGTCGTCCGCAAGGCGGGCAAGGCCCACGGGCTGCAGCGCCGGATCGAGGGGCCGGACGTGGCGGGCCGGCGGGTCCTCGCGGTGGAGGACACCTCGACCACGGGCGGCTCCGTGCTCACGGCGGTGGAGGCGCTCCGCGAGGCGGGGGCGGAGGTGGTGGCGGTCGCGACCATCCTGGAGCGCGGCGCCGCCGGCCGGATCGCCGGGGAGGGCCTGGAGTACCGGCACCCCTACGAGGTCGCCGACCTCGGTCTCGGCTAGCGGGCCTTGACGAGCCACTGGGCGCGCTGGCCGTTCGGCTCGCGCGGCTGGACCTTGCCGTAGATCGCGACCTGCAGGGAGCCGCCGTTGAGGGCGACGACCTGCAGGGGCGCCTCCTTGAACTGCAGGGTGTCGCCGGTGTTGAGCGTGCTGTTGGCGAGCACCTTGCCGCCGGCGTCGGCGACGCGGACGACGACCGTCGTGGGCTGCCCGGTCACGCGGATCACCAGCGGGAGCGGCGCCGTGGGCGACGTCGTGGTCTCGTTGCTGCTGGGCGTGGTCCGCCCGCCGCCACCCGACGGCGAGGCCCCCGTCGCCGGGCCCTTCTTGTCGGGCTCGCTCATGATCGCGTTGACCAGGGCCATGCCCCCGACGATGAGCAGGGCCAAGGCAGCCATCACGGCCAAGGCCGCGATGACTATGCGCGCGAGACCCCTAGGGTCCGACCGGTGACGTCCCACATGGGGAGGTTAGCGATAACTGTCACCGCTGAGCGACGGACGGGACTCTTCCGGACCATTCTTATTCGGACCGTGGTCCGCTTTGCGGCCCTTCAGGACCTCCCGAATGATCGGAATGACCGAGAGAACCAGGATGACCGCTACGCCCGGGAGGATGTATTTCTCAACGTCGGGCACTTCGGACCCGAGGAAGTGGCCGAGGAGGAACAGCGCGTCCGTCCAGACGATGCCGCCGATCGCGTTCCAGATGAAGAATTTCTTCGCGTCCATGCCGAGCATCCCGGCGAGCGGGTTCAGGAACGTCCGGACAATCGGGATGAATCGGGCCAGCACCACCGCCTTCGCGGGGCCGAACCGGTTGAAGTAGTGCTCGGCCTTCTCCACCCACTCCTGCTTGAAGATGCGCGAGTCGGGCCGGTCGAAGAGCCTGCGGCCGTAGCGGGCGCCGAGGAAGTGGCCGAGCTGGGCGCCGGCGATCGCCGCCACCGGGCCGCCGACCAGCAGCCAGGGCAGCGACAGCGACTGGAACTCCTGGCCGTTGACGGTCGAGACCGCCGTGAGGATCCCCGCCGTGAACAGCAGCGAGTCGCCCGGAAGGATGCAGCCGACCAGCAGGCCGGTCTCCGCGAAGATGATGGCGAGCACGCCGATCGTCGCGAACGTGCCGAAAAGCTGCAGCCATGCGGTGGGATGCAGCCACTCGGTGATGTCAAGGGGAAGGGCAGTGAGATCCACACCGCGAGCGTACCTTTCCCCACGCTCCGATTAGGCGAGATACTGGGCGCGGACGGCATGCCCGACCCGGAAACCGCGTGACCTGGGCAGTCACTGGGTACGCGGACGTCCGGGAGCTACCGCCCGGCCGGATGCCCGGCGGCACCCTGCGTATGAAAGGACGCTGACAATGCCCATCGCAACGCCCGAGGTCTACGCGGAGATGCTCGACCGTGCGAAGCGCGACGGCTTCGCCTTCCCCGCGATCAACGTGACGTCCAGCCAGACGCTGAACGCCGCGCTGCGCGGGTTCGCGGAGGCCGAGAGCGACGGCATCGTGCAGGTGTCCACCGGCGGAGCCGATTATCTGTCCGGCTCCACGGTGAAGGACATGGTCACGGGCGCGACCGCGCTGGCCGAGTACGCCCGGGTCGTGGCGGCCAAGTACCCGGTGAACATCGCCCTGCACACCGACCACTGCCCGAAGGACAAGCTGGACGGCTTCATGCGGCCGCTGGTGAAGATCTCGCAGGAGCGGGTGGCGCGCGGCGAGGAGCCGCTGTTCCAGTCGCACATGTGGGACGGGTCCGCGGTCGAGCTGCACGAGAACCTGCGGATCGCCGCCGACCTGCTGGAGGAGTGCGCCAAGGCCCGGATCATCATGGAGATGGAGATCGGGGTCGTCGGCGGCGAGGAGGACGGCGTCGCCAACGAGATCAACGAGAAGCTGTACACGACGCCGGGCGACGCGCTCGCGACCGCCGAGGCCGTCGGCGTGGGCGAGAAGGGCCGCTACATCCTGGCCGCGACGTTCGGGAACGTGCACGGCGTCTACAAGCCGGGGTCGGTCAAGCTGCGTCCCGAGGTGCTCAAGGAGATCCAGGACGCGGTCGGCGCCAAGTACGGCAAGGACAAGCCGTTCGACCTGGTGTTCCACGGCGGCTCGGGCTCCACGCTGGAGGAGATCCGGGAGGCGGTGTCGTACGGCGTCGTCAAGATGAACATCGACACCGACACGCAGTACGCCTTCACCCGCCCGGTCGCCGATCACATGTTCCGCAACTACGACGGCGTGCTGAAGGTCGACGGCGAGGTCGGCAACAAGAAGCAGTACGACCCGCGCGCCTGGGGCAAGGCGGCGGAGGCCGCGATGGCCGCCCGCATCGTCGAGGCCGCCGAGAACCTCCAGTCCGCCGGCAAGAAGCTGAAGTAGCGGAGCCGGCCGGGGGCCGCACGGCCCCCGGCCACGCCCGTTGCCTGACGAAACGCGGGTAGGCTCCGAAGCGTGGCACTGCCCCGCACGTACGACTCGCAGAACTGCTCGATCGCCCGCTCGCTGGAGGTCGTGGGCGACCGCTGGACGATGCTGCTGATCCGCAGCGCGTTCCAGGGAGTGCGGCGCTTCGACGACTTCCAGGACGCCCTGGGCGTGGCCCGCAACGTCCTCACCGACCGGCTCAACCGGCTCTGCGACGAGGGCATCATGCGCCGCGTCCCGTACCAGCAGCGGCCGGAGCGGCACGAGTACCGGCTCACCCGCAAGGGCGTGGAGCTCTGGCCCGCGGTCATGACCCTGATGATGTGGGGCGACCGCCACTACGCGCCGGGCGGCCCGCCCTTGATCATCGGACACCGGGGCTGCGACGGCACGCTGACCCCCGCGTTCACGTGCGGCTCCTGCGGTGCGCACCTCGGCCCCGCCGACGTCGACCCCCGCCCCGGCCCCAGCGCCTGATCAGCCGGACGCCCCTGCAACCGGAGTCGGTTCCCGCCTCGTCTCCCTTTCCGGACGGCCCGAGACGCCGCCCGAGGACCCGCGGACCTCGGCGGAGCGGCTGTGCTTCCCGCCCTCCCTCGGTACCATCCGAGCGCAGGCGCGCAGAGAGGACGGCAGGGCGCGCGGTTCGGCGTGGAGAAGAAAGAGCTGCTCAAGCGCTGGCAGCCGTGGTCGACCCGCGGCCGCCGGGGGCCCGGGCGCGCTACCGCCGCCGCTGACCCGCGACTGATCGGCGGTTCGATGAACGACCGTTTCGTCCGGGTGGCCCGGAGCGGCGCGGAGGAACAGATCGCGCACGTCTCGCTCGTCCGCCACGCCTCCGCCGAGGGGCTGGTCGCGCGGGTCTACGACCAGCTCGAACGCGACTTCGGCATCCTCGCGCCGCCCGTGATCCTGCACTCCCCCGTCCCCGACCTGCTCGCCGCCGTGTGGATGATGCTGCGCGAGACCCTGGTCGCGACGGGGAGGGCCGACCGCGCGGCCAAGGAGGCCGCCGCCGCGGCGGTGTCGCTCGGCAACTCCTGCCCCTACTGCGTGGCGGCGCACAGCACCACGTTGCACGGCCTCGTGCGGGGGCGCGACGCCGCCGCGATCGCGGCGGGCAGGCTCGGCGACATCGGCGACCCGCACATCCGCGCGGTCGCCGGGTGGGGCGAACGGTTCGGCACGCCCGGGGCCCCCGAGCGACCGTTCCCGCCCGAGCAGGCGCCCGAGATCGTCGGGACCGCGTTCGTCTTCCACTACTACAACCGGATGGTCAACATCTTCCTGGGCGAGTCGCCGTTCCCCCCGAACGCCCCGGCGCGCGCGCACGGCGCGGTGAGCCGGGTGGTGGGCCGCCTGATGGCCGCGAGCTCGCGCGCCCGCCATGCCCCCGGCGAGTCCCTCGACCTGCTGCCGGCCGCGCCGGCGTCCGGCGACCTGCCCTGGACGGCGGGCAACGAGGTGATCGCCGATGCGTTCGCGCGCGCGTCGGCGGTCATCGACCGGGCGGGCGAGCGGGTGGTGCCGGAGCCGGTCCGGGACCTGCTGGTCGCCGAGCTCGCCGGATGGGACGGGCGCACGGCCGAGCCCGCGCGGATCGACGAGGCCGTCGACGGTCTGCCCGCGCCGGACCGTCCCGCCGGGCGGCTCGTGCTGCTGACCGCGCTCGCCTCGTACCGGGTCGGCCCGGCGGTCATCGCGGAGTTCCGCCGCGACGACGGCGCGGACGCCCGCCTGCTGGAATGCCTCGCATGGGCCGCGTTCACCGCCGCGCGGGCGGCGACGGCCTGACCTGCGGACCGCGGCGACCGGGGCCGCCTCGCACAATTCCGTCCTCCTTGGGGCCCTTGCCCGGCCCGCAGGAAATTGCGACCATCGGCCCATGGTGGTTCGGCTCACCGAGGAGAACTGGGCGGCGACCCGGAAGTATCTGCGCGAGACCGG
The DNA here is from genome assembly GCF_040639875.1 of Actinomadura sp. NPDC023710. Taxonomy (NCBI): domain Bacteria; kingdom Bacillati; phylum Actinomycetota; class Actinomycetes; order Streptosporangiales; family Thermomonosporaceae; genus Actinomadura; species Actinomadura sp. NPDC023710. The sequence continues at coordinate 176,268 of NZ_JBFAGB010000012.1, read as the reverse complement.
CGACCGGTTCGCCGGGCTGCTGACCTCGCCCGGTTCCCAGACCAAGGCCACCGCCACCTGGACGGTCACCGATACGGCGGCGCACGTCGCCACCCTCGCGCGGATGTATCACCAGATGGTCGATCCCGCCGGTTGCGAGGATCCACTGGCCGTATCCGAGGACCTCATCCGGAGCACGATCGTCGATACGGTCGACACCGCGAACGAGGAATTGCTGCGCCTTTTCCCCGAGCGCGATCCGCAAGCGCTCGCGGACGTCCTGGTCCGCGATATCGACCGGCTCCTGACGGCGACCCGGGACGCCGATCCGGCGACGGCGCTGCCCTGGCTGGGAGGCTCGCGCGTCCCGGTCGGCGGGCTGCTGGCGCATCTGCTCAACGAGCTCCAGATCCACGGGCGCGACATGGCCCGGCCCCTGCGCATGCGCTGGGACGTCCCGCCGCAGGAGGCGGCGCCCTTCTTCGAGATGTTCCTCGTCGGGGTGACCGAGTACGGATACGGGCGGCTGCTGGAGGGCCACGGCCCCGCGCCCGCCGGACGGATCGCCGTCGAGTTCCGCTCCGACCACACCGCCCCCGTGGTGATGGCGATGACCGACGGGTTCGTCACCGTGGAGGAGCCCGGCGACCGCCCCGACGTGCGGCTCTTCTTCGACCCGACGGCGCTCAACCTGATGCTGTTCGGACGGATCGGCAGAGCGCGGGCGGTGCTGGGCCGGAAGGTCGTCATTCGGGGCCGGCGGCCCTGGGTGCTCCCCGCGTTCCTCCGCATCATGCGTCTTCCCTCATAAACGGCGACGCTTCGCTTTCGCCGGCCCCCCTCACGGGGGAAGCGACCGCCGTCACCGATGACTTCTCGCCGCGCCGGAGGTCTATACAGGTGATCATTCCAGCGAGCTGAGGAGCCGAATGCGTGAGGCGACCGGCGCATCGGCGCCCCCCCGATCGAGCGCGTGCGTCCTGGAGCGCTCGATCGGTTTTCTCCTGACCGCCGTCCAGCCCGTGACGCGGTCCATGCTCGCGCACCCGACGCCGTGTGCGGCATGGGATCTCAACATGCTGCTGCTGCACGTCGACGACTCCCTCGCGGCGGTGCACGAGGGCCTGGCGGCGGGCCGGGTCGGCATCCGTCCGGTCGCGGCCGACGCGTCCGGCGATCCGGTGTCGGCGCTGCGCGTCCGCGCCGTCCGCCTGCTCCGCCACTCCATGGCCTCCTCCGGCCGCCCGGACCGCGGCGCGGGGACGGCGGCGGTCGGCGACCTGAGCCTCCCCGTCGAGACGGTGGCCGGCGCGGGCGCCCTGGAAGCGGCCGTGCACGGCTGGGACATCGCCCAGGCGACCGGCGAGAGGCGTCCCCTACCTCCGGACCTGGCCGCCGACCTCCTGGACGTGTCGAGGACGCTGGCGCCGCCCCGCTGCCGGCGGCCGCTGTTCGGCGAGCCGGTGGATCCCCGCCCGCACGCGTCGCCCGGCGACCGTCTCGTCGCCTTCCTCGGCCGCCGCCCGATGACCTGAGAGAACCCTCGCAGGAGGTTGCTTCACACAACTTTCTGCGATCCAATAAGTTTCGTGAAGCAACTCGATGTGCGCAGCGTCGCCCGCATCCCCACCGCGCCGGACGACGTCCGGATCCGCCCGTACGGCGTCACCGACCGCGACCGCGTGCGGCGGATGTCGGACCGGCTGTCGGCCGCCAGCCTCTACACGCGCTTCTTCTCCGGCATGCCCCGCATACCCGACCACTACGTCGGCCTCCTGGAGAGCCTCGACCACTGGGACCGCGAGGCCCTCGTCGCGCTGGACGGGGACGAGATCCTCGGCATCGCCGAGTACGTCCGCGACGCATCGCGGACCTGGCGCGCCGACCTCGCCGTCCTCGTCGCCGACCCCTGGCAGCGCCGGGGCCTCGGCAGCGTCCTCGTCGGCTGCCTGTCCGAGCTCGCCGGACGGCGCGGCATCACCGAGTTCGACGCGGACGTCATCCTCACCAACCGGCAGGCGCTGATGTTCGTCCGGAGCGGCTGGCCGGCGGCCCGATCCACCAGGGACGGCGGCTCCGCCCACTTCCGCCTGCCGCTCCCCGTGCCCGCCTGACCCCGGCCGGTTGAATCCGGACGGGGGCGCCCGCTTACCATGACCGGCATGACCCAGAACCTGCTCGGCGGCCCCGCTCCGACCGAACTTCCGGACAACGTCGAGGCCCGGACGGCCCTGGAGGAGGGCGTCGACCCGTTCGAGGTCGCCGCGCGCCACCCGGACCACCCGGGCGCGTGGGCCGAGCTGGCCGACCGTTCCTTCGCCAAGGGCAGCGTCATCGACTCCTACGCGTTCGCCCGCACCGGCTACCACCGCGGGCTGGACCAGCTGCGCCGGGCGGGCTGGAAGGGCCACGGCCCCATCCCGTGGGAGCACGAACCGAACCGCGGCTTCCTGCGCGCCCTGCACGCCCTCGCCAGGGCCGCCGCAGCCATCGGCGAAGAGTCCGAGGCCGAGCGCTGCAAGACGTTCCTGCGCGACAGCAGCGCCGAGGCCGCCGACGCCCTCAACGGCTCCTGACGCCACCGATCGAGCGCGCCGCCCGGGATGCCTGGGCGGCGACGCCGGGGATGCCCGACACCAGGAAGGGGCCGCCGCCGGCGAGGTCGCCGGCCACGTGCAGGCGATGATCGGGACGGCCGCCGACGAGGACCCGTCCCGTACCGGGGTCGGTGGCGAGGCCGCCGTCCGGGTCCAGCGCCGCGCCCCGGGCCAGGAGGGACGAGACGAGCGGCTCGGCCGCCCGCGGGATCGCGTGCGGCGGCGGGTTGACCGCGTTGATCACGACGTCGGCGGTGCGGACGCCCGCCGCATGCGTGATCTCGAATCCGGACCCGGCCTCGATCTTCTCGATCCCGGACAGCGCCTCCAGCGCCCCCGCCTCGAACAGTTCCAGCAGCAGAGCGGCGTTGCGGGGCACCATCGGCGAGGCCACGCTCGTGATCGTCCGGAAGTGGCGGCCGCGGAGCCGCTCCCGGTCGCTCGCCGGGAGCAGCCGCCACGCGACCGGACCGGCGGTGTGCGCGGCCTCCTGCACGATCCGGCGGCCGAGCTGCGGCGCGTCCACCATGGCGAGTTGCTCGCGCAGGCTCGCCGCCGGGTCCCGGTCCGGTGCCGCGGCGATCCAGGCCGCGAGGGCGTCCCAGCTCTCGCCGTGCCCCGCCAGCTCCATGCGGATCAGGTCGGTGAACTCCGCCAGCCGGATCGGGCCCTCCAGGGACCGCAGGCGGTCGGGCGCCAGGTACTGGAGGTCGGTCGGAGCGAGACGCTGCCAGACGAACGGGAGCGTCCCGCTTCGCGACACCATGCTGATCCGGCCGGTGTGCCCGCGCGCGGCCAGTGACGCCACGATGTCGACCGCGGTCAGGCCGGTCCCGATGACCGCCACGTCCCTTCGGGGCGGGACGTCGGCGAGGGTCCGCCGCAGGGGATACGGGTCGGCGACGAAGCCGGGCGCGCCCGCCAGCCCGTAGCCGTCGCGGGGGGCGCCCCCGCCGACGCAGAGGACGACCTGGTCGGCGGTGTACCGATGCCCGTCCGCCGTTCGCACGGCCGGGCGGCCCGCGAGGGACACCCCGGTCACGGCCGCGTCGACGAGCTCCGTCCGGGCGAACCGGGCGAGCGCGGCCTTCACCGTGTCCGCCAGGTACCGCCCGTACACTGCGCGCGGTGGGATCGGGCTGCCGAGCCGCTCGTCGGAGTGGGCTCCGGCGGGCGCGTCCCCGTCCAGCCAGCGCCGGTAATGCTCCCGGTCCCCGAACCGGATCGACATGATCTCCGGCGGGGCGTTGACGAGCACGGAGTCCAGGTCCGGCTGGTAGGGACGGCCGCGCCATGGCGGCGTCGAGGGGTCGAACACGGTGACGGACCGGATGTCCGAGGGGTCGAGGGCGTCCAGCAGCGCGACGGCCGCCGCACCCGCCCCGATGATCGCGATGTCCATGCGCCGAGCCTCGCCGCCCGGCCGCGTCCGCCCCATCCCCGCGGGCAAGGGGACGTTCCGGACCGCGATCCCCCATCTGAGGGGGAACCTCCGCCGCGCACGGCGGGCAGAATGGAACGATGATCGACCAGCGGGAACGGCGGGCCCTGCTCGACCGGGCCGCACGCGCACGGGACGCGTCCGGCCTGTTCGCGGGCGCCTCGTCGCGGCTCGGACGGCTGCTGGGCTTCCAGGCCGCCGCGTGGTCGGCCACCGACCCGGAGACCGGATTGATCACCGCGCCGATGCTGCTCGATAACCTCGGGCGCGGTGAGCAGTGCTTCGCCTACTGGGAGTGCGCGCTCCTGGAAGAGACCGTGCTGCCCTACCGCGACCTGGCCCGCGCCACCGTCCCGGCCGCCGGGCTCGTGGCGAGCACCGACGGCCTGCCCGCCCGCAGCGCGCAGTACCGCAGGCTGCTCGGCCGCCAGGGGATCGGGGACGAGCTGCGCGCCGTCATGCGGACCGGCGGCCGGCCCTGGGGCGTCGTCAGCCTGTTCCGCGAGAAGGGCCGGGAGCCGTTCGGCCCCGCGGAGGTCTCCCTCGTCGCGGGCCTCTCCGTGCCCCTCGCCGACCGCCTACGCGAGCTGGCCCGGCCCGTCCGGCCGCCGGGACAGGCCGCGGGGCAGGACCCGGGGCTCATCCTGTTCGACCCTGCCGGCACGCCCTTCTCGATCAACGACGAGGCGCGCCACCTCCTCTCCCGGCTCCCGGACGGCCCGTCCGTTCCGTCCCCGCTGGGCCCGCCTCTGCCGGTCTGGCTCGCTGGGACGGCCGCGCAGGCCCGCGCCGTCGCCGCCGGCCACGACCGCGGAGCGGCCCGCATCCGGATCCGCACCCGCGACGGCCAGTGGCTCGTCGTCCACGCCTCCTGCATGGACGGGGTTCCCGGCTCGCCCGGCCCCACCGCCGTGGTCGTCCAGCCGGCCGCCGGCTCCGACATGGCGCCGGTCATCGCGGAGGCGTACGGTCTGTCCGCTCGCGAGCTGGAGATCACCCAGCTGATCGCGCGCGGGTTGACCACGAGCGGAATCGCCGCCGAGCTGGTCATCTCCCCGCACACCGTCCGCGACCACGTCAAGACCGTGTTCGCCAAGATGCGCGTGTCGAGCCGCGGCGAGCTGGTCGCGAAGCTGTTCGCCGAGAACTACTGGCCGCGCCGGGGCCGGTGACCGGCGGCGAGGAACCGGCCTCCGGTTTCCTTGTCGCGCTCCTGCGGGTACGCTTTGATCGCAAGAGGCCCCTTCGCGCTTGCAGCGACCGGGGCCTTCGTCGTGGGAAGGAAAGTGGCATGCCTGCCATCGTTCTTGTCGGTGCCCAGTGGGGAGATGAGGGCAAGGGCAAGGCGACAGACCTGCTCGGTGGGGACGTCGACTACGTCGTCCGCTACCAGGGCGGCAACAACGCGGGCCACACCGTGGTCATCGGCGACAAGAGCTACGCGCTGCACCTGCTGCCGTCCGGAGTGCTGTCGCCCGACGTCATCCCGGTGATCGGCAACGGCGTGGTGATCGACCCGGCCGTGCTGCTGCAGGAGATCGACGGCCTGCGGGACCGCGGCATCGGCTGCGAGCGGCTGCTGATCTCGGCGAACGCGCACCTGATCATGCCCCACCACCGTGCCCTCGACAAGGTCACCGAGCGCTACCTCGGCAAGGCCCGGATCGGCACCACCGGCCGCGGCATCGGCCCCACCTACGCCGACAAGATCAACCGGATGGGCATCCGCGTCCAGGACCTGTTCGACCCGAACATCCTCACGCAGAAGCTCGACCTGGCCCTGCGCGAGAAGAACCAGGTCCTGACGAAGGTCTACAACCGCCGCCGCATCGAGACCGGGCCGATCGTCCAGGAGTACCTGGCCTACGGCGAGCGCCTCAAGCCGTTCGTCGCCGACACCACGCTCGTCCTGAACAAGGCGCTGGACGACGGCAAGGTCGTCCTGCTGGAAGGCGCGCAGGGCACGCTGCTGGACATCGACCACGGCACCTACCCGTTCGTGACGTCGTCCAGCCCCACGGCCGGCGGCGCGTGCGCGGGCTCCGGCGTCGGCCCCACCAAGATCAGCCGCGTGATCGGCATCCTCAAGGCCTACACGACCCGTGTCGGGTCCGGGCCGTTCCCCACCGAGCTGCTGGACGAGCAGGGCGAGTACCTGCGCACGACCGGCGGCGAGTACGGCGTGACCACGGGCCGCGACCGCCGCTGCGGCTGGTTCGACGCCGTGATCGCCCGCTACGCCACCCGCGTCAACGGCATCACCGACTACTTCCTGACGAAGCTGGACGTCCTGTCCGGCCTGGAGCAGGTCCCGGTGTGCGTCGCCTACGAGGTCGACGGCGTCCGGGTGGACGAGCTGCCCACGACGCAGACCGAGTTCCACCACGCCAAGCCCGTCCTGGAGTACCTGGACGGCTGGCAGGAGGACATCACGGGCGCCGAGAAGTTCGAGGACCTCCCCGCCAACGCGCAGGCGTACGTCCGGGCGCTGGAAGAGATGTCCGGCGCCCAGATCTCCGCGATCGGCGTAGGCCCCGGCCGCACCCAGACCCTTTCGATACGTCCCCTGGTCTGACCTCGCGTTCCCCTTGAGCTCACCCGTTCCTCACCGGGTGTTCGGTGACGGACGGTAGCGTGCGTTCGGTGATCTCTTCCGTCGAGGTGCACGGACACCGGGGGGCGCGCGGCCTCCGTCCGGAGAACACCCTGCCCGGCTTCGCCCACGCCCTCGACCTCGGCGTCGACACGATCGAGCTGGACGTGGGCCTGTCCTCGGACGGCGTCGTCGTCCTCGGCCACGACCAGGTGCTCTCCCCCGCCGTCCTCGCCGACACGGGCCCCGCCTGGCCGGGCGACCCCGCCTACCCTTACCTCGGCAAGCCCGTCCGCGAACTGTCCCTCGCGCAGTTGCGGACGCTCGACGCGGGCCGCGGCTGCGAGGCCGCCCCGATGCCCGGCACCCGCATCCCCACGCTCGCCGAGGCGTGCGCCCTGCTGGCCCCCAGCGGCGTCGGGCTCTCCGTCGAGCTCAAGACCGACCCGTCCTGGACCGGCGAAGAGGTGGAGCTCCTGACCGCCTCCGTGGCGGCCGTGCTGAGGGCCTTCGGCTGCACCGGACGCTCCCAGCTCCTGGCCTTCGACTGGCGCGTCCTGGCCGAAGCCCGCCGAAACCACCCGGACCTGGGCCGCGTCGCCCTGATGGAGCGCAAGACCCTCGTCCCGGAAAGCGACTGGCGCGCAGGCCACTCCCCGGCCGACCCGGTGGCCGCCGCCTTCACGCTCGGCGCCACCGCGGTCTCCCCCGAGCACCACATCACCACGCCCGCCCTCATAGACCAGGCCCACTCCCTGGCCCTCCCGGTCATCGTCTGGACGGTGAACACCCCCACAGACATGGCCCGCTTCATCAACTACGGCGTAGACGGGATAGTCACCGACTACCCAGACCGCCTCAAATCCCTCCAAGCACCAGCCCCCGCCCTCTGAAACAGGGCCGCACCAGACCCGCGCCCACAAGCGCACAGACCCCAGCCACCGCGGCAACCCCGCAACAACCTCAAGGGCCGCGATCGCGTCCAAAGGCAGATTCGAGCGAAGCAAGAATCTGATCGCGCAGCGAGCCGCAAGGCGAGCCGGAGCGATGCCAGCGATCGCCCGCGTTTCTCGACGATGGAGGGCCGCCAGGCCCGAAGGAGGAGAGAAATGCAGTGTCAGAGCCAGCCGTTGCGGCGGAAGCCTCGGTAGAGGGCGAAGCAGGCGAGGGAGATGACGCTGAGGATCATGGGGTAGCCGTACTGCCAGCGGGTTTCGGGCATGTGGTCGAAGTTCATGCCGTAGACGCCGGCGATGGCGGTGGGGACCATGAAGATGGCGCCCCACGCGGAGATCTTGCGCATGTCCTTGTTGTCGGCGACGGTGACCTGGGTCATGTGCGCCTGGAGGATGGGGTTGAGGAGCTCGTCGTAGGACTCGACCTGCTCGCGGACGCGGGTGAGGTGGTCCTCGACGTCGCGGAGGTACTCCTTGATCTCGGTCGGGACGAAGCGGCGGCCGGTCAGGTTGCGCAGCGGGCCGGCGAGCGGGCCCACGGCGCGCTTGAGCTGGATGACCTCGCGCTTGAGCCGGTAGATGCGGCGGGACTCGTCGGTGCGCTCGGGGGAGAAGACGGCCTCCTCGACCTCGTCGATGTCCTCCATGACGGCGTCGGCGACGCTCACGTAGCCGTCCACGACGCGGTCGGTGACGGCGTGGAGGACGGCGGCGGGGCCGAGGGCGAGGCGCGCGGGGTCCTTCTCCAGGTCGCGGCGGACGGGGCCGAGCGCGCCGTGGGCGCCGTGCCGGACGGTGACGACGAAGTCGGGGCCGCAGAACAGCATGATCTCGCCGGTCTCGACGACCTCGGCTCCGCTGGGGCCGCTGGAGACGTAGCCGACGGTCTTCATGACGACGAAGTGGACGTCGTCGTAGCGCTCGAGCTTGGGGCGCTGGTGGGCGTGGATGGCGTCCTCGACGGCGAGCGGGTGCAGGCCGAAGACCTCGGCGAGGTCGGAGAGCTCGCCGGCGGACGGCTCATGGAGGCCGACCCAGACGAAGCCGGCGCTGTCGCCGTCGGGGACGAGCCGGCCGTCGCGGACGAGGCGGACGGCGTCGGCGACGGTGGCGGTGCAGACGCGGTGGCCGTCGATGTAGGCGGCCCAGTCGATGACGGCGGAATCGCGGTTCGCAGCCTGCACGCCGCTGGGGCGGCCGCGCGTCTTGAACAGCGCGCGGCTCGGGCGGACTCGTGTCATGGCCATGGGAGGTGCTCCTAACCCGCCGGCCACGCACGTAGCGCGCGCTCAACCCAAGCTGGTCAGCGAAGGGAGCGCGCGAGGGCGACGGCCGGGCGCCAGAGGTAGGCGGACGGTGGAACAGTCCTGCTCGGACTGTGAGGGTTCTCCGGCGAACTGCAAGTATCACCAGGACTCATCCCGACCACCTCCTTTCGGGCACCTCGACACCGGGCGGTCAAGCCCGTGGCAGCCTACCAGCCGATATGTAGGACGCCGCCCGTATCGTTGAGGTTCACACATCCCCGGTGTGATGGGGGCCTCACCCCGCTGCATGCCCCTTCGCGCAAGGGTTATGCCCGCCCTGCACGGGACGGGGGACCAGTAGGCTCGCGACGTGCGAGTACTCGTCCTTGGATCAGGTGGCCGCGAGCATGCGCTCGCCCGCGCCCTGCACCGCGACCCTTCCGTCACCGCCCTCCACTGCGCCCCGGGCAATCCGGGCACGGCAGAGATCGCGGACAATCACCAGCTCGATCCGACGAACCGCACGGCGGTGGTGGAACTGGCCGCGCGGCTCCGGGTCGGCCTGGTCGTCATCGGTCCGGAGGCCGTGCTCGTGGCCGGCGTCGGCGACGCCCTGCGCAAGGCCGGCATCCCCTGCTTCGGGCCGGACCGGGCCGCCGCCAAGATCGAGGCGTCCAAGGCGTTCGCCAAGGAGGTCATGGCCGCGGCGGGCGTGCCCACCGCCGACGCGCGGGTGTGCGAGTCGAGCGGGGAGGTCGAGGAGGCGCTCGACGCCTTCGGCCCGCCGTACGTGGTGAAGGACGACGGGCTCGCGGCCGGCAAGGGCGTGGTCGTCACCGAGAGCCGCGACGAGGCATTGCGGCACGCCGACGCCTGCGACCGCGTCGTTGTGGAGGAGTACCTGGACGGTCCCGAGGTCTCCCTGTTCGCGCTGTGCGACGGGCAGCACGCCGTCCCGCTGCTGCCCGCGCAGGACTTCAAGCGCGCCTACGACGGCGACGAGGGCCCGAACACCGGCGGGATGGGCGCGTACACACCGCTGCCCTGGGCGCCGCCCGAACTGGTGGACGAGGTCATGTCCACGGTCGTCCAGCCCACCGTGGACGAACTGCGCCGCCGCGAGACCCCGTACGTCGGCGTCCTGTACGCCGGGCTCGCGCTGACGTCCAGGGGCGTGCGGGTGGTGGAGTTCAACGCGCGCTTCGGCGACCCCGAGACCCAGGTGGTGCTGGACCGGCTTGCCACCCCCGTCGCCACGCTGCTCCAGGCGTGCGCGATCGGCGGGCTCGACCCGAGCCTGCGGCTCGAATGGCTGCCGGGCGCGGCCGTCACCGTGGTCGTGGCCGCCGAGGGCTACCCGGCCGCCCCGGTGAAGGGCGATGAGATCACCGGCCTGGACGAGGCCGCCGCGGTCGAGGGGACCTACGTCCTGCACGCGGGCACCGCGCTCGGCGGCGAGGGGCAGCCGGTCGCGAACGGCGGACGGGTCCTCAACGTCGTCGGCACCGGACCCGACCTCGCCACCGCCCGCGCCGCCGCCTACGAGGCCGCGTCCAAGATCGGCCTGCGCGGGTCCCACCACCGGACGGACATCGCGCTGAAGGCGATCTCCATGCCATGATTACCTGATTACCTGATTACATCGATACAAGGTAGGTCGAGCATGGCTTCCCCCTCCGTGCCGGTGGGCGGAGAGGTGTACCGCGTCACGACGCTGGAGCTCTTCTTCGACCTGGTGTTCGTCTTCGCGGTGACCCAGCTCAGCCACGTGCTGGTCAAGGAACTGAACGTGCTGGGCCTGGTCCAGGTCGTGCTGATGTTCGGCGTCCTGTGGTGGATGTACGGCGGCTACGCCTGGCTGACCAACACCCTCACGCCCACGACCGCGGGGCGGCGCCTGCTGCTCCTGGTCGGGATGGGCGGGTTCTTCATGGTCGCGCTGGCCACCCCGACGGCGTTCAAGGGCGGCGGCGTCCTGTGGGGCGTCGGGTACCTGGTCCTGGTGCTCGCCCACGTGACGCTGTACGCGCAGGGCAACCCGAACATCCTGCGCGTCCTGCCGGCCAACCTCCTCGCGGCCGTGCTCATCATCGTCGCCGGGATCTTCGACCACGGGCCGGCGGTGTACGTGCTGTGGACGCTCGCGCTCGTCGTCCCGATCGTCCAGCCGTACATCGTGCCGGCGGGCGGGCTGTTCACCATCCAGCCCGCGCACATCGTCGAGCGGCACGGGCTGCTCGTCATGATCACGATCGGTGAGTCGGTGATCGCGGTCGGGGCGGGGGCCGAGCACGCGCACCTGGACGCGGGGCTGGTCGTCGCCGTGCTGCTCGGGCTGGCGCTCGCGGCGGCCTTCTGGTGGAGCTACTTCGCCCGCGACGACGAGCGCGCCGAGGAGTCGCTGACCGCCGCCGACGACGTGCGCCGCACCCAGATGACGATGTTCGGCTACTTCTACGCCCACATCCCGCTGGTCGTCGGGATCATCGTCGCGGCGGCCGGCATGGGGACGGCCGTCGGGCACGCCTGGGACGGCCTGCACACCGGCTCCGCGCTCGCCCTGGCGGGCGGCGTCGCGCTCTACCTGGCGGGCGACGTGGCGTTCCGCCGGGCCGTCCGCATCGGGCCGTCCCGCATCCGGCTCGGCGCCGCCGCGGTCGCGCTCGCGGCCGCCCCGCTGGGCCTCTGGCTGGCCGCCGCCGAGATCGCCGCCCTCGTCCTGGTGGTCGCCGCGGCGCTGGCGCTCGAACACGCGGCGACCCGGCCGGACGCCGCGGTTCCCGGCCTGGGACAATCGTCGGGTGATTGAGCGCTACACCCTTCCGGAGATGGGACGCGTCTGGAGCGACGCGCACAAGTACGAGCTGTGGTGCCAGGTGGAGGTCCTCGTCGTCGAGGCCCACGCCGAGGCCGGCACGATCCCGCCGGAGGTGGTGGAGCCGGTGCGCAAGGCGCCGCCGCCGACGCCGGAGGCCGTGCACGCCATCGAGGCGGTGACGCAGCACGACGTGATCGCCTTCCTGTCGGCGTGGGCGGACAACACCGAGCCCCGCGAGGCCGCCCGGTTCGTCCACTTCGGCATGACGTCGTCCGACCTGCTCGACACGGCGCTCGCGCTGCAGCTGGTCGAGGCCACCGACATCCTGCTGGAGAAGGCGGACGCGCTCGTCGCGACGCTGCGCGACCACGCGCTGGCCCACCGGGCGACGCTGCGGGTCGGGCGCACGCACGGCATCCACGGCGAGCCGGACGTGTGGGGCCACCGCGTCGCCGACTTCGCGTTCGCCATGGGCCGGTCCCGCGACCGGCTGCGGCGCGCCCGCGAGGCCGTGGGCGTGATGGCGATCTCCGGTGCGGTCGGGACGTACTCCAACATCGACCCGGCGGTCGAGCTGCACGTCGCGCGCAAGCTCGGCCTGAAGGCCGCGGACGTGTCGACGCAGGTCGTCCTGCGGGACGGGATCAGCGAGTGGGTCTCGTCCCTGGCGATCATGGCGACGGTGTGCGAGGCGATCGCGCTGGAGGTGCGGCACGGGCAGCGCACCGAGGTCCGGGAGCTGTGGGAGCCGTTCGGCAAGGGCCAGAAGGGCTCGTCGGCGATGCCGCACAAGAAGAACCCGATCATCTCCGAGCGGCTGGCGGGGATGGCGCGGATCGTGCGGGCCCAGATCGTCCCGGTGCTGGAGGGCATCCCGCTGTGGCACGAGCGCGACATCTCGCACTCCTCCACCGAGCGGATCGCGCTGCCGGACGCCTCCGTCGCGCTCGACTACATGCTGAACCTGACGAACCGCCTCATGTCCGGCCTCGTCGTCGACGAGGCGCGGATGCGGGAGAACCTGGATTCGACCGGCGGGCTCATCTACACCTCGACCGTCCTGCTGGAGCTGGTCGAGGCGGGCATGTCGCGCGACGACGAGGCCTACCCGCTCGTCCAGAAGGCCGCCATGCAGACGTGGGAGACCGGCGCTCCGTTCCGCGAGACCCTGCGCGTGCACGCGGCGGAGGCGGGCCTCACGCTGGACGAGAAGCGCCTGGACGAGGTGTGCCGCCCCGAGCGCTTCGTCAAGCGCCTCGGCCCGATGTTCGACCGCCTGACCGCTCTCAGGTAGGAGGGGCCGTGCAGGGGACCCTGACCGAGCTGAACGCCTACCCGCTCAAGAGCGGCGGCGGGACCGCGCTGCGCAGCGCCGAGCTGACTGCGCGCGGCCTGCCGTTCGACCGCGAGTTCATGCTGGTCACCCCCGAGGGCCGCTTCCTGTCCCAGCGCGACCACGCCCGGATGGCGCTGATGCGCCCGTCCTACGACGGGACGGTCCTCACGGTGGACGCCCCCGGCGCCCCGCGGCTCGTCCACAAGGCCGCGGACGAGGGCGAGGTGCGGGAGGTCTCCGTCCAGCGGTCGCAGTGCCAGGGCGTCGACCAGGGCGACGAGGCGGCGGCCTGGTTCGGCGACCTGCTCGGCGCCGACTGCCGCCTCGTGCGCTTCACCGGCCTGCGTCCCACGTCCCGCGGCGGGGGCGAGGTCATGTTCGCCGACGGCTACCCGCTGCTGGTGATCTCCGCCGAGTCCCTCGCCGACCTCAACGCGCGGCTGGACGAGCCGCTCCCGATGAACAGGTTCCGCCCGTCCCTCGTCGTCGAGGGCCTCGGCCCCTACGGCGAGGACGAGGTGCGCCTGCTGCGCGTCGGCGAGACCGTCATCGAGATGGTCAAGCCGTGCACCCGCTGCGTCATCACCACCACCGACCAGCGGACCGCCGAGCGCGGCCGTGAGCCGCTGCGGACGCTCGCCTCCTACCGCACCCGGGACCGCGGCATCCAGTTCGGCCAGAACTGCGTCCCGCGCGTCCTCGGCACGCTCAGGGTGGGCGACCCGGTGGAGGCCGTGGCGGCCCGCACCCCCTGATGATCTTCAAAACCCCGGCGGCGGAGGGCCGCCGCCCCTAGGCTCCCCCCTGGGAATTTTCCCAGGGAACGCGAACCTTTGGCGTGTTCCGGAGGTCTCAACGAGCAGACTGACGCCCGCGGGGCCGGGCCGGACGCCACACCTCCGGCCCGATGGTTTACTGGGGTCGCGTCGGCAGCGGGGGGACACCGTCAGGCACGCTCGGCCCTCGTGCTCCCAACTGGATCGCACAGCAAGCGCACCCGAGAGGAAGTTAGGCGGCATGAGCATGGGCCACGAGGTTCGCTACCGCATGCGCGGCGGCCGACAGCTGCACGGCACGGTCTTCATCCAGGGGGCGAAGAACGCCGTCCTGCCGATGATCGGCGCCTCGCTGATGGCCTCCCGGGGACGCACCGTGCTGCGCAACGTCCCGATCATCGAGGACGTGCGGCGGGCGGTGGAGCTGGCGCGGGCCATCGGCGCCAAGGCCGAGCTCCACGAGACCGAGCGCACGCTGGTGATCGACGCCTCGACGCTGAGCAGCCCCGTGCTGCCCGCAGAGATCGCGTCCCGGTTCCGCGGCTCGTTCCTGTTCGTCCCGGCGCTGCTGCACCGCCTCGGCGAGGCGGTCATCGAGGGCGTCGGCGGCTGCAACCTCGGCAGCCGCAACCTGGACTTCCACTACAACGGCTTCAAGCGGATGGGCGCCACGGTCACCGAGCACGTGGCCGACAACGGCGACGGCATCATCCACATCAAGGCCGGCGACCTGCGCGGCGGCACGCTCTACTGCGACACCCCCTCGCACACCGGCACCGAGAACCTGATCATGGCTGCGGCGCTGGCGCACGGCACCACGCTGATCAAGAACGCGGCACTGGAGCCGGAGGTGCTGGACAACATCGCCATCCTCCAGGCGATGGGCGCCCGGATCAGCGGCGGCGGCACCGGGTTCATCACGGTCGAGGGCGTGGACGAGCTGACCGCCGTCGAGCACACCGTGATGCCCGACCGGATCGACGCCGGCGTGTTCGTGATGGCCGCCGCGATCACCGGTGGCGACCTCAGCCTCGTCGGCGCCTCGCTGGAGCACCTCGGCGTCGCCGCCGACAAGCTGGAGCAGATGGGCGTGGAGTTCCACCAGCAGGGCGCCGTCCTGCAGGTGCGCCGCGACCGGACGCTCCGCCCGATCAACGTCATCACCGACGAGTACCCGGGCTTCGCCACCGACCTGCAGTCGCCGATCATGGCGGTGTCCTGCCTGGCCGAGGGCCCGTCCTACATCTACGAGCGGATCTTCGACGGCCGGTTCAAGCTGGCCGGCGAGCTGGCGAAGATGGGCGCCGACATCGAGGTGGACGGCAACCGCGCGAAGGTCAACGGCCCGCGCGGGCTGCGCGGCGCCGAGGTCGAGGCCCACGACCTGCGCTGCGGCAGCGCCCTGGTGCTGGCCGGCCTCGCCGCCGAGGGCGAGACCACCATCACCTCGGCCTACTACCTCGACCGCGGGCACGCGCACACGGCCGAGCGGCTCTCCCAGCTCGGTGCCGAGATCGTCCGAGAAGTCGGCTAGCGCCGGGGCGCTCTCGCGGCGCCGCGAGGTCCGGGGCCACCGCGCGCCGCTCGGCCGAATGTGGCCTCGGGCCTGACCAACTCCTGGTTGATCCCTGACGAGCCGTGTAACGATCCGCGGCAAATCCGTTGAGCCGTGCGTTACCGCCTGGTCACGCACGGCTCGGGCGGAGCTTCCTTACCGCCCGAACACCGACTCTCTGACCTGCGATGTCATGCGTGGAACGGTCCGAATCGACCGGACCGTAACGCGGTAAAAAATCACCGACCGCCTCGGGCCGCACGGCCTGGACGGATCACTCGTCTTTCCGGAGCAGGCGAGATCGGGTCGCCGGATTTCGGCCCTCGCGTAAACCAAACGGACACCGCAGGGGTCCCTCCAGTACGTAGGAGCGTCAGGAAGGGGCCCCCGCTGTGATTTCGGGTCTTGTTTTTCAACTTCGGACATCCGAAGATGCAGGATCAAGACTGGCCGATTGGTGACAAATTACTGACCAAGGGGTCGCGTAGGTTACTTTTTCGCCGCACTCTTGATTCGATTTCGCGTCTGGGTGTCACATCGCGTCGCCCTGACCCGATCTGCCAGCTAGAAGGAGATCTCCCCCGCTTCGCGAGGCGGGAGGGAGCTCGGGCAAGACGGACCTCCTCCACTTTCCGGAGGCGGGTTCGCGGGAAGTCGAATCGCACGGGAACTGCGGGTGCTGGGTCAGAAGGCAGGGGCGTCAAGCCATGAGTCAACCGTTGGGCGGAACGTGCGCGATCAGATGGCCGGGGCGGCGCCCCCGCCGAGAGGCCGGATGGGAAGCGAGCGATCACCGATGACCGCGGCGCGAACGGGGTCCGTCACCCCCGACCTCACGATCGGGGTCGTCGGCCCCCATGACCTCGTCGAACGGGTCATGCTCATGGGCCACGGCCCCACACCCGTACCGAGCAGGCTGGTGGCCGCCGCGTACCGCGACGAGCAGGAGGCGGCCGACAAGGTCGTGCGCCTCGGCTCGGGCGTGGACGTGTGCCTGTTCGCCAGCCCGGTCCCGTACGACTTCGCGCGCAAGGCCGGCGTCCTGACGATGCCCGCCACCTACGTGCCGCTGAACGGCGCCGCACTGCAGGGCGCGCTGCTGCGGGCCTCGCTCGACGAGCGCTTCGACCCGTCCAGGGTCAGCATCGACGTGCTCGGACGGGCCGAGGTCGAGGAGGCCTACTCCGAGATCAGCCTCGGCACCGAGCAGGTGCACCTGCGCGAGGAGGCCGCCGGTCCCGGCACGCTCGCCGCGTTCCACGAGCGGCTCTGGCGGCGCGGCGCGACCACCGTCGCGATGACCTGCGTACACGCCACCGCCGAGCGCATGGAGATGGCGGGCGTCCCGACCATCCGCGTCCGGCCGACCGGCGCCGCGATCCGCAGCTCCCTGCAGACCGCCGCGCTCCTCGGCGCGCACCACCGCCTGGAGGAGTCGCAGCTCGTCGTCGTCCTGGTGGACGTGCCGACCCTCCGCGAGACTCCGCGCCGCGTCACCCCGCGCTACTGGCGCGACGAGCTGAAGCTGGCCCTGCACCGGGTGCTCCTCCAGGAGGCGCACCGGATGAACGCCTCGGTGTGGCCCGTCGACGACCACAGCTACCTCGTCATCGCCACGCGCGGCTCGGTCACCGCGTCCACCGAGGGCTTCCGGACGCCGCCGTTCGTCGAGCGCGTCCGCGAGGAGCTCGGCCTGGCCATCGAGGTCGGCATCGGGATGGGCCGCACGGCCCACGAGGCGGAGAACCACGCCCGCGCCGCCCTGGCACGCTCCCAGAGCTCCCAGCGGGCGCAGGGCTTCGCGCTGGACCGCGACGGCCGCGCGCTCGTCCCCGCGCCCCGCACGCCGCCGCGCACCCAGCCGCAGGCCAAGCCGAAGGGCCTGGAGATCCTGGCCCGGCTCGCCGACAAGCTCGGCGACCAGGAGCAGCCCCTCATCGTGGACGCGGAGAACGCCGGCAAGATGCTCGGCGTCACGCCCCGCACGGCCCGCCGCCTCCTGCGCACGCTCGTCGAGGAGGGCCTCGCCTGGCCGCTCCCGCCGAACCGCACCCCCCAGCCCGGCCGCCCCCGCCAGCTCTACCGCCTGATCGTCGAGAAGCTGGGCCCGGCGAAGACGAGCTGAGGGGGCGGGCTGCGGTCAGCGCCTGAAGGTGCCGGCGACGGTCAGGAAGGCGTCGTTCTCCTCGGGGGAGCCGATGGAGACGCGGGCGCCCTCGCCGTCGAAGGGGCGGACGCTCACGCCGTGGGCGTCGCAGGCGGCGGAGAACTCCATCGTGCGGTCGCCGAGGCGCAGCCAGACGAAGTTGGCCTCGGTGGGCGGGACCGTCCAGCCGTCGGCGAGGAGGGCGGCGCGGACGCGGTCGCGCTCCTTCACCGTGCCCTCGACCCGTTCCATCAGCTCGTCGGTGGCGTCCAGGGACGCGATGCCGGCGGCCTGCGCGACGGAGTTCACGCTGAACGGCAGGAACGTCTTGCGGATGGACCCGGCGACGAGCGGATGCGCCACGAGGTAGCCGATGCGCAGGCCCGCGAGCCCGTAGGCCTTGGAGAACGTGCGCAGGATCGCCAGGTTCGGGCGGTCGCCGTAGAGGGTGAGGCCGTCGGGCACGTCGTCGTCGCGGACGTACTCGCGGTACGCCTCGTCCAGGACGACCAGGCAGTCGGCGGGGACCCGGTCCAGGAACGCCTCGATCTCCGCGCGGCCGACGGCGGTGCCGGTGGGGTTGTTCGGGTTGCAGACGAAGACCACGCGCGTGTTCTCGGTGATGGCGTCCGCCATCGCGCGCAGGTCGTGGGTCTCGTCCCGCAGGGGCACCTGGACGCTCGTCGCGCCCGACAGCGACACCAGCAGCGGGTACGCCTCGAACGACCGCCACGCGTACACGACCTCGGCGCCCGGCTCGGCGACCGCCTCCAGCAGCATCTGGGTCATCCCGACGGAACCGCAGCCCACCGCGACGTGGTCGGCGGGGACGCCGCAGAACGACGCGATCGCCTCGGTCAGCGAGGTCGCGTTGTTGTCCGGGTAGCGGTTGACGTTGCGCGCCGCCTCGCCGATCGCCTCCACGACCGAGGGCAGCGGCCCGTGCGGCGACTCGTTGGACGACAGCTTGAACGAGCGCCCCTCGGGCGACACCACGACCTTGCCGGGCCTGTAGGCCACGAAGCGGTCGAGGACGGAGCGGAAGCGGGGTGTGGTTGCCTCGGACACCGTTGTCCTCCAGATTGCACAGGGGTGGTGATCCCCAGCCTACGCAGCGTTCCTCATCATCCAACAAACAGCCACGATCCGGACGAACTCCCAGTCCTGGGTGTCCTGCGGCCACCATCCCCGCCTGAACGCGTCCTCCGCGAAACCGTGCAGGTACCCCATCAGCTCGTCCACGCCGGGCGGTTCGCCGGGCGCGCCGAGCTCGTCGCGGAGGCCGGCCACGTGCTGGTCGACGGCCGCCGCGAGGCCCGGCGAACCGGCCATCTCCGCGACGCCCGCCTCACCGATGTCCCGGACGAGCAGGCCGAGCACTTCGGGCGAGTCACCGTTCATAGGGGGTGAAACTAGCAACGGTCCGGCGCTGCTCGGAACATCACCCCAGGTAAAAGCTCATCCGCGGGGCCGCAGCATGGGCGGCCTCAACTGCTCGGCATCGCCCCTGCGGTAAAGGCGCGCGGGACGTCCGCCGTCGCGCGTCGTGGTCTGATCGGTCGGGATGAGGAACCGGTCGGCGCCGGTCACCTTCCGATGGAAGTTCCGCGGGTCCAGGGTGGTGCCCCACACGATCTCGTAGACGCGCCGCAGCTCGGCGACCGTGAACTCGGGCGGGCAGAACGCCGCCGCCAGGGAGGTGTACTCCAGCTTCGCGCGCGCCCGCTCCATCCCGTCGCCGAGGATCCGGCGGTGGTCGAACGCGGCCCGGTCGTGGTGGAGGAGGTCGTCCACGGCCGTCCACAGCACCTGGGCGCGGCTGGAGGCGGGCAGGTCCGGCGCCAGCCCCAGGTACGCCACGCTCACCACCCGCTGCCGGGGGTCGCGGTCCGGGTACCCGTAGGTGGCGAGCTGCTCCAGGTGGATCCGCACGTCCGCGAGCCCGGCCCGCTCGGCCATCAGCCGGGCCGCGGCCACCGGCAGGTCCTCGTCGAGCTGGATGAACCCGCCCGGCAGCGACCACGCCCCCTCGTACGGCGGCCGGTCGCGCCGCCACCGCAGAGCGCACAGGCGCTGCTCCCGGACGGTGAGCACCACGAGGTCGACGGAGACGGCAAGCCGGGGCACGGGCATGCAACGAACTTAGCGGGGCCGGCCCCCCACTGAGGCCAGGAAGGCCCGGCGGGGCCGGGCCTTCCGCGCATCGGCGCCTAGTCTTCCTTGGGGATCTCGACGGGGACGGTCGCGGCCGGGACGCCGTTGTGGCCGTTGGCTCCCGCGGGGGCGCTCTGGTTCAGCCCGGCGAGCAGCTGGCGGGCGACGCCGAGGCCGGTGCCGCCGAGCGTGAGGGCCTTGGCGAGCATGTCCTCGACGCCCTGGGCGCCGTTCAGCACGACCATGTTGTCGACGTTGCCGAACACGCCCGCGCCGGCCTCGACGATCTGCGGCCACTGCTCGGCGAGCTGCTGGGCGATGACGGCGTCGGTGTTCTCCGCCAGCGCCTCCGCGCGGGCCTTGATCGCCTCGGCCTCGGCCAGGCCCTTGCGCCGGATCGCGTCGGCCTCGGCCTCACCCATCAGCCGGATGGCCTCGGACTCGCGCTGCGCCTTGAGCTGGACCTCGGTCGCCGCGGCCTGGGCGTAGGAGATGCGCTCCTCGCGCTCGGCCTCGGCCAGCTTGACCTGCTCGTAGGCGCGGGCGTCGGCGGGCTTGCGGATCTCGCTCTCCAGCCGCTTCTCGGTGCGCTCGGCCTCCAGTTCGGCGTTGCGGGTCTCCTTGAGGATGACCTCCTGGCGCGCCTGCTGCGCGGCCTGCTGCACCTGGCCCTGGTACTCGGCCTTCTTCATCTCGGTGTCCCGGATGACCGCCGCGTTCTGCCGCTCGGTCTCCTGCTCGCGCTCGGTGGCCTCCTGGTTGCGCTCGGCCTCGGCGATGCGGGCGGACGAGGCGACCCTGGCGGCGTGCGGGCGGCCGAGGTTGGTGATGTAGCCGGTCTCGTCGTCGATCTCCTGGATCTGCAGGGAGTCGACGACCAGGCCGAGCTTGCTCATCTCGTCGGCGGCCGAGCCGCGGGTCTCGGAGGTGAGCCGCTCGCGGTTGAGGATCAGGTCCTCGACGGTGAGGTTGCCGATGATGGAGCGCAGGTGGCCGGTGAACAGCTCGTGGATCGCGCCGTCCATCGAGTTCTGCTGCTCCAGGAAGCGGCGCGCGGCGTTGGCGATCGACACGAAGTCGTCGCCGACCTTGTAGATGACCACCCCGCGGACCTTGACCGGGATGCCCTGCTGCGTCACGCAGTTGACCTCCAGGTTCGCGGCCCGGCTGTCGAGCCGCAGCCGGCGGGCGACCTGGAAGCCCGGCAGGACGGACGTCCCCTTGCCGGTCACGATCTTGAACCCGAGGCTGTCCACGCCGTCGATCGGCTTGGACCTGGCGCCGAGCCCGGAGATGATCAGGGCCTCGTTCGGCTCGGCGACCCGCCACACCATCTTGAACAGAACGATCAGCACGATGACGGCGACGACGACACCGATCGCCAGGACGAGCACGGGCATACGGGCCTCCTCCTCCGGGGGTAGGGCGGCCGGCCCGAAGCGTCAGGCCCGTCCGCGTTTCCCATCAGACGCGGCGGAGGGGTGTTCGGTTCGGTCTCCGAACCGGATCTTCACGTCCGCATCAGGCCAGGCTCCGCGGGACGCTCAGTGGGCCAGCGCGGGCGCCACGTACACCGTCCGGGGCGGGTGGTACTCGACCACGACGACGATCGAGCCGACGCCGATCTCGTCGCGCGGGTCGACGGAATGGGCGTAGAACGCCTCCGCCCCGCCGCGGACCGCGATCATGACCTCGCCGACCAGCCCGGGTCCGATCCGGCCGGTCACCCGGCCCTCCTTACCGATCAAGGAAACCCCCTGGCCCGGTCCGCCCGGAGCCGCTCTCCGCGCCGCGTAGGGCGAACGCTATCCGCTGCGCGGCGGGGACGGCGAGCGGCGGGACTCAGGACAGGACGCGGCCGGCCTGGGCCAGCGCCTCGCCGGCCAGGCGCTCGGCGTCGGCGCGGGTGGCGCCGGGCCCGAAGACGGTGATCGTGGCGAGGTAGCGGGGGCCGCGGAACACGACGTACCACGTCCGGGTGCGGGTGCCGCCGCCGACGGTGGCGACGCCGATGGTGCGCGAGCCCTCGCCGATCTCGCCCTTCGGCGCCTCGGCCACCTTGTGCGCGGCCCAGGTGGTGCCCACCCGGGTGCGGAACTTCAGGCAGCCGGGAGGCACGCGGGCGTTGACCTGCTTCTCGGCGTCGGCGGCGGACAGGCTCATGAGGGTCTCGGTCGCGGTCAGGCCGCGGCCGCCGGTGAACGAGACGAGCGCGGCGGGCACGTCGCCGGCCACGTCGCCGCCCGGGCGGGCCTTCCCGCAGGAGGGCTTGTCCAGGACGGCCTCCCGCTGGAGCCTGGAGGCGTTCTGGATGGCCTTCAGCGAGCCGTACTCGCCCCAGTCGGGCTCGCCCGCACGCCGGTAGCCGGACGGCTGCTGGAGCAGCGCCTGCGCGAGCTGGGCGGAGGTGTGGCCGATGCCCGCCACCTCGGCGCGGGCGGTGCCGCGCACCTGGCGGGCGCGCTCGGCGTCGCCGCCGCACGCGGTGGCCGCGACGGCCGTCGACAGCAGCAGCGTGACCGGGAGGAGCCTGTGCGCCATGGCGGCGACACTACGGCGCGAAAGGGGCGCACCGCCCCGGACGACACGCGGGTCAGCCCTTTTCGGCCCGCTCGTTGTACTCCGCGGCGTACTCCTGGCCGGACATCTTCTGGATCGTCTCGACGATCTCGTCGGTGATGGCGCGGCGGGCCTTGGCGGGCGGCAGGTCCCGGTAGTGGGAGAAGTCCATCGGCGGGCCGATCCGCACGGTGGGGCGCGGGCCGAACACGCGCGGGAGCCCCGCGCCGATCGGCTGGATCTTCTCGGTGCCCTCCAACGCGACCGGCAGGACGCGGGCGCCGGACTCCAGGACGAGCCAGCCGATGCCCGTCCGGCCGCGGTAGAGGCGGCCGTCGGGCGAGCGGGTGCCCTCGGGATAGATCGCGAACGCGCCGGCGTTGTCGAGGACCTCGGCGGCCTGCTCCAGGGCGCCCATGGCGGCTCGCCGGGCGCCGCGCCGCACCGGGACGTGGCCGAGGTTGGTGAGGAACCAGCGGACGAAGCGGTTCTTGAGCCCGCCGCCCTCGAAGTAGGCCGCCTTGGCGATGTAGGTGACCGGGCGCGGGACCGCCAGGGGGATGATGAAGCTGTCGATGAACGACAGGTGGTTGCTCGCCACGATGAGCGGCCCGTAGCTCGGCACGTTCTCGCCGCCCACCACCCGCGGACGGAAAAGCAGCCAGAGGATCGGACGCACCACGCGCGTCATGAACGTGTAGAACACCCAGCCTCCCGAATTTCGCCACCGCCACTGTAACCTCTGCACCGATCCGGGCCCGGGTCAGCGTCCTCCTTTCCCCGCCCCAGAGAGTGCCATGAATGACCAAAGTGCTGGTCAAAGGCCGGGTGGACGGGATTCGAGACCATTCCTTACTGCCAAGTAAGTTTCTCTTCGGTAAGTTATTACCTCGTTTACCGGATCTCCCGGGAGGCACCCGGATGCCCCGGGCGCATCGTCAGGTACAGTCGGGACCGGGGATCAGACGGGCGTCCGGACCCACGTTACGGTCCGAGCCGGGGGCGGGCGACCTGGTCCCTTACCCGGGAACTGCTTGGAATGCGGGCACGGGTGCGCAATCCTGAGGAGTCACCTGAGATGGCCGGGTACCACCGGAGTGGGGCGTGAGGTGACGATGGACTTCGACATCAGCCTGATGCGCGACGACCGCTGCACGCTCGTTCGCGTGAAGGGCGACATCGACGTCGTGTCCCGAGCGCGCTTCGAGGAGGCCCTCTTCGAAGCCGTCGAGTCGGGCGAGGCGATGGTCGTCGACATGCGCGAGGTCACGTTCTGCGACTCCACCGGCCTGAACGCGATCGTCGCCGCCAACCGCCGCGCCGGCGAGCACGGGACGCACCTCGCGCTGGTGGCGCTGCCGCCCCGCGTCCAGCGGGTCTTCCGCATCACCGGGCTCGACAAGTTCATCCCGATCCACGAGACGCTGCGCGAGGCCGTCACCGCCTTCCCGTCCACCACTCCGTAGGGCCCTGCCCGGCCGGGTCAGGTACAGCCCTCGAACTGGGGCACGCTGGTCGTCAGCTTGAGCCCCGACTTGCCGAACCACGTGTTCAGCAGCCGCTGGGCGGTGCCGTCCTGGTACATGTCCGTGATCGCCCGGTTGACCTCCTCGCAGCCCTTGAGGTCCCCCTTCTTCAGGCCGACGCCGTACTTCTCGTCGGTGAACGGCGCGTTGATCATCCGTCCGGGGCGGCCGGTGGCGAACCCGGCGAGGATCAGGTCGTCGGTCGACACCGCGTCGAGCCGGCCGCCGGCGAGCGCGTCCATGCAGGCGCCGTAGGTGTCCACGGTGACCGGCTGCGCGGCCACCTTGCGCTCCTCGATCACGCGGCGCCAGGAGTTGGACCCCTTCACCTCGCAGATCCGCTTGCCCTTCAGGTCCCGCACGTCCTTGATCGCGGCGGCGTCGGCACGGACGAAGGTGTCCTGGTGGGCGACGTAGTACGGCCCGGCGAAGGTGACCTTCGACTTCCGCTTCGCCGTGATCGAGTACGTCGCGACGATCATGTCGACGTCGCCCTTGGCGAGCGCGTCCTCGCGGACCGAGGAGTTCGTCGTCCTGAACGTCAGGCGGCTCTTCGGGACGCCCAGCTTGCCGGCGATGTAGGTCGCGACGTCGACGTCGAAACCCTCGTAGACCCCGTCCGGGCGCTTCACGCCGAGGGCCGGCTGGTCCTCCTTCACGCCGATCACGAGGGAGCCCTTCTCGGCGACGGACTGCTCCTCCTCGGCGCCGAGGCCGCAGGCGGACAGCAGCGCCCCCGCGGCGAGGACGGCCCCCGGGGCGGCGATGGCACGGGTCGCGCGCATGGCTTGGTCTCCTTGATCAGGCGAACTCGGTCAGCGGAACTCGGCCAGCCGGGGACGGACCCCCGCGATGATCAGTGCGGCGATGACGACGGCGGCCACCGGCGGCACCGCGTTCCAGCCGCGCAGCCCGCCGTCGGCGTCCCTGATCGCCTTGTCGAAGGCGTCCTGGTGGACGGCGGTCAGCGAGCTCAGCGCCGCGTCGTAGGCGTCGAAGTCGCGGATCGCGTTGGACGTGCGGCCCATCCGCAGGTCGACCGCGCCCGACCGGTTCCCCGCCGACGCCAGCTGCCGCATCCGCGCGTCGTTGCGCTGGACGGCGATGTACGCGCGCAGCATCTTCACCACCGCGTCGCCCTCGCGGCCGCTCCAGGCCGTGCTCGCTTCGCTCTCGAAGAGGCCGAGGAACGGCTCGGGGCCCTTGTCGGGCCGGTACGGGGCGACCTTCTGCTCCAGGCCCGCGTAGTAGTTCTCCAGGT
Source organism: Actinomadura sp. NPDC023710 (assembly GCF_040639875.1). Taxonomy (NCBI): domain Bacteria; kingdom Bacillati; phylum Actinomycetota; class Actinomycetes; order Streptosporangiales; family Thermomonosporaceae; genus Actinomadura; species Actinomadura sp. NPDC023710. Next base: position 151,324 of record NZ_JBFAGB010000012.1, on the reverse strand, counting down.
TCACCGGCTTGTCGCCGATGTCGGGGTAGATGACCGACAGCGACTTGTCGAGGTAGGTCTGCTCGTAGGTGTCGGCGCGGCCGGGGTCGAGGAGGTAGCGGCTCTCGTCCCCGAACGCGCTGTGGCTGATCGCGCGGGCCCGCGAGAGCTGCAGGATCGAGTCGAAGCCGTCCTCCTTGGCGGTCCTGATGTGCCCCGCGTGGGCGGTGAGCAGGCCCGCCCCGACCGCGGTGAGGACGACGGTCGCGAGCGTCGCCAGCACCAGCGCCGGGTTCAGCACCCGCCGGAACGTCCGCACCAGGTACAACTGCGTCGCGATCAGGAGCAGCAGCACGACCAGACCGGTGAGGGCGACCCAGGTGCGCCCGGTGAGCACCGCGGACCGCTTCGTCTCGTACGACTGCCGGACGTTCGCGCCGGTGTCGAGCGTGATGTTGTACGCCTTCGGCAGCAGTTGCAGCCTCATCAGGTCGGTGGCCTGCCGGTAGGCCTCCAGTACCTGCTGCGGCGTCTCGCCGGGCGCGTGGTTCGACTGCGCGTCGAGCTGCATGGCCTGGCCGACGAGCCGCTCGTACCTGCCGAGGCCGTTCAGCACCTCCTGGACGGTCCGCCGCAGCGCCGGGTCGCGCCCGGCGAGCTGCGCGGCCTGCACCGCCGCCGCGTCGGCCTCCGCGCGGCGCCTCTCGTACACCCGCAGGGTCTCGTCGTAGCCGATGCCGAGGCCGTGCTCGCGGCCGATCAGCAGGATGCTGGAGACCTGCGCGTCCATGTCGCTGAGCGCGAAGTACAGGGTGCCGGTCGCGACGACCTGCGGGCCGGCGTCGTGCCCGATCGTCTCGACGGAGTCGCGCGCGTTGCCGATGGCCACGGTGAGGACGGCCAGCAGCGCCACGAGCGCGGCCACGCAGAGCACGACATGCGCCCGGATGCGGCCCGGGATCGTCTTGAGCCACCGTCCGCGCACGAACGTCCTCAGGCGGCCGCCGCGCCGCGTTTCGGCGGGCGTCCTGTCCGGGAGCGGCGCGGGCGGGGCGGGCGGCCGTGGAGCGGGAGCCGCCGGCGGTGCGGGACTCATCGTCATGACGTGCCCTCCTGCAGGGACAGCGTGATGGTCGTCCAGGCGCCCACATGGATGCGGTCGCCGTCGCCGACCGGAACGGGCACGTTCACCGGGATCGGCTCCGTTCCGCCGTTCACCGTGGTGCCGTTGGTCGAACCGGGGTCGATCAGGTTCCACGCGCCGTCCGGCCGTGCGAGCAGGACGGCGTGCAGATGCGAGACGCCCGGGTCCTCGGGCGGCGCGCTGAGGTCGATCTCGGGCAGCAGCGCGCGGGTGGCGCTGCGCCGCCCGATCCGGATCTGGCCGCCGAGCAGCGGGACGCGGCGCTCCGGGCAGTACGGCGGGAACGCGAGTCCGCCTCCGTCCGGTCCCATCTCCGCGACGACCGAGTCGAAGTAGGCGCGGTCGGCCATGACCAGCGCGTGCGGGCCGGCCGCGGGGGCCGGGACCGGCCGTGGGACGACGGGCACGCTGCCGTCCCGCTGCTGCGGCACCAGCGGCACCGCGTGCGCGGTGCCCGCCGGGGTGAACTCGACGGTGTAGACCGTGCCGGTCTCGAAGTCGTACCCGTCCTCCTCGCAGAAGCGGCCGGAGCGCGGCGTCCCGCAGTGCGGGCAGGCCGGCTCCTCCGCCGCCGCGGGCTCGGCGGCCGGCGCGGGCACCGGCGCGGGCTCGGGCGCGGGCTCGGCGAACTCGGCGCGCTGCGCGCCGTCCATGAGGTCGCCGCACACGTCGCAGTAGTCGGTGGACTGGGACGTGTGCCCGCTCGGGCAGACCGGCATGGGCCTCAGCCCCCTGCCTCGTCGCCGTGCCGGGTCCGCACGGTCCGGACGGAACGGGTGTCGAGCGACATCTCGTCCGCCTTCGCCACGTCCCGTTTCAGCCGCACGGTGCCGCGCGCCGGGTCGACCACGTCCACGACCTTGTCGAGCAGGCCGGAGATCTGCTCGTTGCCGACCTCCCGCGCCAGCACCACGGCGCGCCCGAGCCGGGCGGTCGCGGTGTCCTCGTCGCCCTCCCGCCGCGCCTCCAGGCCCTGCTGGATCGCCTCGGCGAGCTCGGACTGCCCGGTGTGGTGCGCGACCCGGCCGTTGATGCGCGTCGACCTGGCCTCGTCGTCGGTCCACTCGGCGATGACGTTGCCGGACGCGAGGACATGGTCGCCCGCGACGAGCTTCACCCACGCGGCCCGCATCTGCCGCCCCACGTCGCCGGGCTGCACCTCCACGCACAGGTGGTACTCGCGGTTCTCGTCGCCCCACGCGCCGAGGGGGTAGTCGCCGGTCTGCGCGCCCGAGGCGCCCCGGCGGCCGGTGAGGTCCTCCACGGCGGGGACCATCTGCTTGATGAACCGCAGCCGCGCCTGCTGCGGCGTCCACACGCGCAGCGTCACGTCCGCGACCTGCTTGCTCATCGCGGCCCGCGTCATCGCCAGGAAGTCGGCCTCCAGGTCGGCCGGGTCGGGGACGTCCAGGAACCCGCCCAGCAGCACCGAGGTGATCTTGCGGAGCTCGGCGACGTTCCAGTCGGTGCCGACGCCCCGCGCGTCGCACAGGAAGCGGCCGGTGCACTGGCGCAGCGCCGCGTCCAGTTCCTCGTCCGACTCGTGCTGGTTCTTGCCGTCGGTGAGCAGGATCGCGTGCTTGACGGCCCCCTCGGCGACGGCGTCGTGCCCGGTGAACAGCCGGTCGGCGAGCCGCAGCCACGACCCGATCGCCGTCCCGCCCGCCGCCTCCAGCCGCCCCACCGCGTCCACCGCGCCGCGCCGGGACGCCGCGTCCGCCCGGACGAGCCGCTCCCCCTGCGGGTAGACCATCCGCGGCCGGTTCGCGCCCGCGACCACCGCGAAGTGCACGCCGTCGCGCAGCACGTTCACCGCCGCCCGCGCCGCCCGCTTCGCCGCCGCCATCTTGCCCCGGTAGGACATCGACCCGGAGGTGTCGATCATGATGATCTCCGCGGCGGGGGCGCGCCCCCCGTCCGCCACCGGGCCCGGACCGCCGGACGAGCGCGCCTCCACCGAGACGATCGCGTGCATCTCCCGTCCGCCGGCCGGGAGATAGGGGTTCTGGTCCACCCGCACGGTGAACTCCGGAAAATCGCTCATCTGCCCCGCTCCCTGCTCGGTCCTGGCGGCGGGTAGCGAAGGACCGCCACCGTCACGTTGTCGTGCCCTCCCGCGTCCAGTGCCGCCCGCAGCAGCCGCCGTGCCGCGTCCAGCGGGCCGTCCCGGCCGGTGAGGGCCACGGCCGCGAGGTCGGACGGCTCCGGCAGGTCGTTCCACAGCCCGTCGCTGCACAGCACCACCAGCCCGGGGCCCGTCGGCCGGAACGCCGCCACGTGCGGGTCGAGCGGGCCCGCGTCCGCCCCCAGCCAGGCTGTCAGCACGTGCGCCCGCCGGTCGGCCCACGCGTCCTCGGCGCTCATCGCGCCCTGCTCGATCATGGACGAGGCCCACGAGTCGTCCGTGGTGAGCCGGCACGAGCCCGCCGCCGACAGCCAGTAGGCGCGGCTGTCGCCGACCCACCCGACGGTGATGCCGCCCGCGTCCACGACGGCCGACACGAACGTGCACGCGGGCGAGGAGTCGGGATCGCCGGGCATCCCCGCCACGACCTCGCCCGCCCGCGCCGCCGCGTCGCGCATCGCGCCCCGCGGGTCCACGCCGGCCGTGACGCGGCCCGTCAGCACGGCCAGCGCCGCCTCGGCGGCCAGCCGCGACGCCTCCTCCGACCCGGGCGCCGTCGCGACCCCGTCGCAGACCACCGCGCACACGCCCGCGGGCAGCGCCGCCAGCGCGAACGCGTCCTCGTTGCGGCTGCGCCGCAGCCCGAGGTCGCTCACCGCCGCCCCGAACCGCCCGGCCTCGGCCTCGACGTGCTCCCGCCCGCTCGGCTGCCGCAGCCCGCACTGCTCGCAGTACCCGTCGGCCCCGACGGCCCCGCTGCCGCAGTCCACGCAGGCGCTCCCGGCGGCGATGCCCCCGCCCGGACCGGCCGGGGGCGTGCGGGGGTCGGGCCGCCGCTCCGGCGGGAGGGCCCGGCGCGGGGCCGGGACGGGCACGGACGCGACGTCGCGCGACGCCGGGGGCGGCGAGGCGTGCGGAAGGGCGGTGCCGAGCGGCGGGGTCCTGGGCGTGGTGGGGTCGGGGCGTCCGCACTCCTCGCAGAAGCGGTCGCGTTCGTTGACGGGCTCGCCGCAGGTACGGCAGAGCGCGACGGGGGTGTGCTGGTCCGCGTTCATGGTCAGAAGAGCGTCCTCGGGCGGACGGCGTTGGCCCGTTTGACCATCGCGTGGCGCTGCTCGGCCCCGTCGGCGAGCTTGGCGAGCACGCGGTAGACGTCCTCCAGCTTCTTGCGGAGGGCCTGCTCGTCCAGGTCGGTGCCGAGGATCTGCTGCCGCACGCCGGGCGGGGCCGAGCCGCGGTCGGCGCGGACCCAGGTCAGCGCCGCCTCCAGCACCTCGGCGGCGAACGCGGCCGACCGCTCGGTGTCCAGGCGCAGGGCCGACAGCCGCCGCCCCGCCTCGACGAGCGCGGGCGCGTCCAGCTCGGAAGGGCCGCGCCCCCGCACGGTGGTGGCGACGGCGGCGAGCTGCGCGGCGAGGTAGTGGCTGGAGATGCGCGGGACCGAGTCGAGGACGCGTTCGGCGGACGCGCGGTCGCCCGCCGCGAGCCGCGTGCGGGCCAGCCCGAACGCGGCGCTGACGTGGGTGGGATCGGTGCGCCACACCGTCTCGTAGTAGTAGCCCGCGGCGGCCGTCTCGCCCAGGGTCTCGTGGCAGAACGCCAGCGCCAGCTTGGGCGCCTGCTCGCCGGGAGCGAGGTCGTACAGGTCGTTGAACACCGCGACGGCCTCGGTGCCGCGCCCGCCGGCGAGGGCGCGCACGCCCCGGTACCAGTCGACGCGCCAGTCGTCGGGGGCCTCGGCGGCGATGTCCTCCAGGAGGTGCGCGGCGCCGTCGAGGTCGCCCAGCTCGATGCGGACGCGCACCAGCGCGAGCCGCACCTCGCGGGACGCGGCCGGCGCGGAGGCCAGGGCCGCGGCCAGGTCGGCGGGGTCGCGGGCGGTGAGCCCGGCGAGGAACGCCGCGGCCGGGTCGGAGGCGTACACCAGCGGGACGGGCAGCGCCGCCGCGGCGGCGGCCGGCTCCACCGGCGCCAGGATCGGCGGCGCCCCCTCGCCGCGCCCGGCGCCGTCCAGGCCGCCGACGATCTCCGTTCCGGCGGTCTGCTGCTCGGGCCCGAACAGCGGGGACGGCGCGGGGCGCGGGCGCCCGTCCTCGGCCGACAGGACCTCCCGCAGCACGCCCGTGAGCTGCTCGGCCATCTCGGCGGCGGTCTGGAACCGGCGGGCCGGATCGGGGTGCGTGGCACGGCGCAGCAGCCGGTGGTAGGACTCGTGCCGCTGGAAGAGCGGCACCTCCTCGCGCGGCGGCAGGCTGCGCAGGTGCCGCCCGGTGTAGCCGCGGAACGCGAAGCTCAGCACGGCCAGCGTCCGGCCGACGGTGTAGAGGTCGGAGCTGACCGAGGGACCCTGCGAGCCGATCTCGGGGGCCTGGTAGCCGGGCGTGCCGAAGATCGGGCTGTCCGCGTCGAACGCCCGCCGGACGCCGCCGAGGTCGATCAGCTTGAGCTGCTCCTCGGACTGGATGGCGTTGTCGGGCTTGAAGTCGCAGTACAGCAGCCCGACGCCGTGCAGGTAGCCGAGGGCGCTCAGCACCTCCAGGCCGTAGGCGATGACCTGGCCGAGCGGCAGCGACGCCTGGTCGCCCTGCGCCTGGCGGGCGCTGAGCAGGATGTCCTTCAGCGAGCGGCCGCCGACGTACTCCATGACGATGTAGCCGGACTCGCCGTGCCGCACGAAGTTGTAGATCTTGACGATGTTGGGGTGCTCGACCTCGGCGAGGAACGCGCGCTCGGCGGTGGCGGCGGCCAGCGAGTCGGCGTCGCCGGTGTCGAGCAGGCCCTTGAGGACGACCCACCGCTCGCTCACGTTGTGGTCGCGGGCCAGGTACACCCAGCCGAGCCCGCCGTGGGCGAGGCAGCCGAGCACCTCGTACTGCCCGCCGATCATCTCGCCGGGCCGGAGCTTCGGGGTGAACGAGAACGGGTGCCCGCAGTTGCGGCAGAAGCCCTCGGTGCGTCCCGGGCGCCCGCCCCGGCTGCGCCCGACCTTCTCGTCGCACTTGCTGCAGAAGCGCCGGTTCTCCGGCACCTCCGGGTTCTCCATGATCGCCGAGGCCGGGTCGCGGGCCGGCACCGGCGGCACCTCGACGAGCCCGGCGCCGAGCATCCCGCGCCTGGCCGAGCCGCTGGAGCCCGTCCCCCGGGTGCCGCCGCGCGAGGCCGTCCGCCCGGACCCGACGCTGCCCGACCCGCTCGTCGGCGCGCTGCCGTACGAGGAGCCCTGCCCGCCGCGCCCGCTCTGGCCGGACGAACCCGGCGGCATGCCCGCGGGCGGCGCGGGGGTCACCGGATTGGTCACCGGCGTCTGCCCCGGGGCGGCGGCCGGAGCCGGGCCCGGGGGCCGCCCGTACGCGCCCGGGTAGCCGGGCATCGCGGGCCCGGCCGGACGCACGGGCGCCGCCGTCCGCGCGGGCTGCGCCGGACCGGCGGGCGACGGACTGATGGGCGCCGGACCGGTGTGCGACGGGCTGAACGGCCCGGAGGGACGCGACGGCGCGGACTGGGGCGCCGACTGGGGTGCTGGATGGGGTGCTGGATGGGGTGCCGACTGGGGCGCGGAAGGTGCTTGCTGGGGCGCCCACTGCGGTGACGAGTTCGCCGGGGGGGGCGCGGCGGCGGCGGGAGCCATGCCGCAGACGTCGCAGAATCCGTCCGCCTCCACCTCGCCCGTGCAGCCGGGCTGGGTGCATCGGTTCATCGCCGGGTCCCCGTCTCGCTCTCGCACGCCCTGATCGCTCGCTGGTACTCCGCCAGGACCGTGGTCGCCCTGCGCAGGTCGCAGGGCGCCGTCCACAGCACCTCGCGCGCCTCCCCGTACAGCACGGTGAGCCGCTCGTCCTCGGCCAGGCCGAGCCTCGCGGCCTTCGCCCGGTACGCCTCCAGGCGCCCCCGCAGCTCGCCCCGCCGGTCGAGCAGGCCGGCACTGAGACGCAGATCACCGCGCGCCCGTTCCAGCGCCTCCTCGACGGCGCGCTCCAGTTCGGCGAACCGTCCCGCCATCTCGACCCAGCGGCCGGCCTCGCGCAGCCGTTCGAGGGCGGCGAGCCGATCCCGCAGCGCGGCGCCGAGGCCCCGCGCGGGCTCCGGGAGGTTCGGGGAGTGGATCTTGTCGAGGGCCGTCGCGTGGGCGTCGTGGGCCCGCCGCTCCGTCTCCTCGACCTCCTCGACGGAGGCCGCGACCCGCGCCGCGAGCTCCTCGTAGTCCTCGCGCATGCGGGCCACGCCGGCGAGTTCGTCGCCGAGCGAGGTCAGTATGGCGCAGACCCGGTCGAGGCGGGAGGTGTCGGCGCGGCCGTCCTTGACCAGGGAAAGCGGGTCGGTGCGGACGAGCCGGCCGAGCGCGGTCAGCTCGCGGCCGACCCGGTCCAGCTCCGGATGCCGGGTGCCGTCCAGCGCGTGCGCCAGCCGGGCCGTCCTGCGCCAGCTCTCCTCGGCGTCCTCCAGCGGCTGCAGCAGCGCCGACCAGGCGGCGTCGGCGGCGGCGATCTCGCCCGCGACGAACTCGTAGGCGTCCGCCATCATCGCGACGGCCTCGTCCAGCGTGATGCGGCGCTCCTGCGGGCCGAGCAGCGTCCGGTGCTCCAGCGGGATCTCCCCGTCGGGCAGCTCCACCGACTGGCCCGACAGCAGGCCCGACAGCTCCATCAGCGCGGCCGGGTCCAGCCGGGGCGACCGTTCGCGCAGCTCCCCCGCCGCGTCCAGGACGCGCTGGTAGGCGTCGAACAGCCGCCACAGCGTCGCCAGCCGGGCCTGCGCGACCTCCCAGCGCCGCCACGTCTCGCCGGTGAGCCGGGCGCCCTGGAGCAGGCGGCCTCCGTCGTGGCTCTCCAGTTCGAGGAGGTTCGAGGCGATGCGGTCGCGCTCGTCCCGCAGCGTGCGCAGGGCATGGTCGACGCCTTCACGGCTCATGGGCGCAGCGGCCCCTGCCCCGCTCTGGTCCAACGTCTGCCCCGCGATCGTCTTCTCCGGTCCCCCCTGAGCATGCCCGCAGAGCCGGTCTGGGAGCACGGACCGGTCCACTATCGGACGTACGCTCTCATACAAGTGTGATCCGTGACACTAACCGAGACAAGGTGCTTTCCGTCTCGACAGGTCCGCGTCGCGAGACCGCCGCTCTCCGCTGATCCTCACGTGCCCGTACCCTGTGCAGGGGGAACCTCGTTGTCCCTGGTGACGTTACGACAGATACGTCATTTAACGAGAGGAGTGGTGAGTCCGCGGTGTCGGACCCCAGTCATAGACCCGGTGCCACATGCTGAGCGCGGCACTGGGTGTTCTCGCGGTGATCGTCCTTACCGCCGCCACCGGATACTTCGTCGCCCAGGAGTTCGCCTACGTCGCCGCCGACCGCGCGACCCTGGAACAGGCCGCCGAACGCGGCGACACCTCCGCCCGCAGGGCCCTCAAGGTCATCGGCAGTGTCTCCTTCATGCTGTCGGGCGCGCAGCTCGGCATCACGATGACGACCCTGGTCGTCGGCTTCATCGCCAAACCCGCCCTCGCCGAGCTGATCCAGCCGCTGCTGGGCCTGGTGGGCATCCCCGAAGGGGCCACGGGCGCGATCGCCCTCGCCACCGGCTTCGTCGTGGCGACGCTCATCCAGATGCTGCTCGGCGAGCTGTTCCCGAAGAACCTCGCCCTGGCCCGCGCCGAGCAACTGGCGCGCGTGCTGGCCGCGTCCACGCTCGTCTACCTGACGGTCGCGGGGCCGCTGATCCGGCTGTTCGACCGCGCGGCGGAGCGGCTGCTGCGCGCCGTGGGCGTCGAGCCCGTCGAGGAGCTGCACAGCGGAGCGACGCTGGAGGAGCTCGGCGACATCATCGGCAAGTCGCACAGCGCCGGGCACCTGCCCGCCGACCTGTCCGGCCTGCTCGACCGCGCCCTGTCGTTCGGCGACCTCACGGCCGACGAGGTCATGGTGCCGCGCCCGCACGTCCGCGCGCTGCCGGCGACCGCGCCCCTCGCCGACCTGGTCGCGCTGATCCGCGAGACCGGTCACAGCGCCTACCCCGTCTACGGGCAGGAGGTCGACGACGTGGTCGGCGTCGCGGGCGTCCGCGAGGTCGCCGACGACACGCTCGACCCGTCCACCCCGGTCGGGTCCGTCGCCCGGCCCGCGCTGCTGGTGCCCGGCAGCCAGCCGCTGTACGGCGTCATCGAGCACATGCGCGACTCCGGCGAGGAGTTCGCCTGCGTCGTGGACGAGTACGGCGGGCTCGCCGGCATCCTCACCTTCGAGGACGTCGCCGAGGAGCTCGTCGGGGAGATCGCCGACGAGACCGACGGCCCCGAGGACGCCCCGACGTCCGGGCCGGACGGGTCCTGGCTGGTCGACGCCGGCATGCGCATCGACGAGGTCGGCCGCCTCACCGGCCTCGACCTGCCCGAGGGCGACGCCTACGACACCCTCGGCGGCCTGGTCATGGCGGAGCTGCGCCGGCTGCCGAGCCCCGGCGACCGCCTCACCTTCGAACTGGACGGCGGCGCCGTCGAGCTGGAGGTCGTGAGCGTGGCCCGCCGGGTCGCCGAGAAGATCCTGATCCGCGCGGCCGCGCCCGCGGACGTCCCGTCCGGCGAGGAGGAGGTCGCGTGGACCCGCTGACCTCGCTGCTGATCACCGCCGCGCTGCTGCTCGGCAACGGCTTCTTCGTCGCCGCCGAGTTCGCGCTGGTCGCGGCCAACCGCCCGCAGCTGGAACGCGCCGCCGCGAAGGGCAGCCGTCCCGCCGTGGCCGCCGTCGCGGGCGTCCGCGAGCTGTCACTGATGCTGGCCGGCGCGCAGTTCGGCATCACGATGTGCTCGCTCGGCCTCGCCATCGTCACCGAGCCCGCCTTCGAGCACTTCCTCGAACCGCCGCTGCACGCGCTCGGCGTCCCCGAGGCGGGCTCCAAGGCCATCGCGCTCGGCTGCGCGCTCGCCGTCGTGACGTTCCTGCACATGGTCGTCGGCGAGATGGCCCCGAAGTCGTGGGCGATCGCGCACCCGGAGCGGTCCGCGATGATCCTCGCCCTGCCGTTCCGCGCGTTCGCGAAGGTGTCCCGCCCGATCCTGTCGGCGCTGAACGCGGTGACCAACGCGCTGCTGCGCCTCATCCGCGTCACGCCGAAGGACGAGCTGGACAGCCACACCGACCCGGCGCGGCTCAGCCACCTGGTCGGCGAGTCCCGCCGCCTCGGCCTCATCGGGCGCCGCGACCACGAGCTCCTGCACCGGGCGATCTCCGCGCGGGAGGCCACGGTCGGGCACCTCGTCGTGCCCGCCACGTCCGTCACCACGATCGACGCGGACGCGACCGCCGCGCAGATCCGCCGGACCGCCACCGCCAGCGGCCACAGCCGCCTCCTGGTCCGCGACCTGGACGGCGCGATGACGGGGATCGTCCACGTCCGGGCCGCCATCATCGAGCCGGGCGACGAGCGCCGCGCGGGCGAGCTGGCGCACCCGGCCCCCGTCCTCACGGCGGAGACGACCGTGCTGGACGCGGTCAGCCGCATGCGCCGCGGTCGCGCCCAGCTCGCCGTGGTCAACGGCGACGGCGACGAGTTCGCCGGAATCGTCACCCTGGACGACCTCCTGGCGGAGCTTCTGGCCACCAATCCGCACTGACACAGCCCGCGTACCTGCGACGACACCGCAGGTGTCGAGGTGCTGCAACGGGTTTTCCGGTCCATCATCGGAGGATGAGCGGACACGGTCACGGACACGGGCACGGTCACTCGCGGAAAGGGCGCCTCGCCCACCTGGTGCGCCCGCACTCGCACGAGGCGGCCGACAAGGTGGACTCGGCCATGGAGGCGAGCGCCCAGGGCATGCGCGCTCTGTGGATCTCCCTGGCGGCTCTCGGCGCGACCACGGCCCTGCAAGCCGCCGTGGTCGCGTTCACCGGCTCGGTGGCGCTGCTGGGCGACACGCTCCACAACGCCGCCGACGCGTTGACGGCCGTCCCGCTGGGCATCGCGTTCCTGCTCGGCCGCCGCCCGCCGTCCCGCCGGTACACCTACGGCTACGGACGCGCCGAGGACCTGGCCGGTGTCGTCATCGTCCTGGCCATCGCCGCGTCCTGCGCCGTCGCCGGGTACGCCGCCGTCCAGCGCCTGGCCCATCCACAGCCTGTGGACCACGTGGCCGCCGTGGCGGGCGCCGCGCTGGTCGGCTTCCTGGGCAACGAGCTGGTGGCCCGCTACCGCATCCGCACGGGCCGCCGCATCGGCTCCGCCGCGCTCGTCGCCGACGGCCTCCACGCCCGCACGGACGGCTTCGCGTCCCTGGCCGTCCTCCTGGGCGCCGCAGGCGTCGCGCTGGGCGCCCCCTGGGCCGACCCGGTCGTCGGACTGCTCATCACGGTGGCGATCCTGACCGTCCTGTGGCAGACGGCCCGCGAGGTCTGGCGCCGCCTGATGGACGCCGTGGACCCCGCCCTGGTCGACCAGGCCGAAGCCGCTCTCTCCGCCACGCCCGGCGTCCGGGGCGTGGGCGACGTCCGCCTCCGGTGGATCGGCCACAGTTTGCGCGCCGAGTGCGACGTGGTCGTCGACCCCGCCTCCACCGTCGTCCGGGCCCACCAGATCGCCGTGGACGCCGAGCACAGCCTCCTGCACGCCCTGCCCCGCCTCACCGGCGCGGTGGTCCACCCCGACCCCGAACCCCGCCCCGGTGAAGATCATCACGCCGCTCTCGCGGGACACCGCTGAGTCTGCGGCCTGTGAGACGTTAGTCGGGAGCAGAAGGGGAACATACTGGCCCCGGACGATCGATCTGGGACGGGATGGCGTCGTGAACCAGCCTTCGGAAACCAACGGACCCGACGAGAACACCAGACCCCCCTACGTCCCGGACTCCGACCTCCCCACGGTCATCGTCCCCCTCCCCGGCACGGACGAGCAGGAACCGTCGGCCGAGGCCACCCAGGCCCTCCCTGTCATCCCGCCGTCCCCCGAGCCGGAGCCCGAGCCCGCTCAGACCGACGAAATCCCTGACGCACCGTCCGAGGCCACGCCGCCGGTCGGCGGCCCGCCCGGCGAGAGCCCGGCCGCGACGGCCCCTGAACAGCCCATGAACGACGCGGCACAGCACGTCCCACCAGAGGAAACCGCAGACGACCGGCCCCTCGGTGACGCGCCCGCCGCGGAGACGACGGCCGTTGATCTGCCAGACCTCGGCGAGGTGGACGCCGAGTCGACACAGCACAGCCCGCTGGAGAACCCGCTTCCGGCAGGGGACGCCGCCGGCGCGGAGCCCGTCGGCAGCGACCGTCCCATGGACGCCCCGGCGGAGGCGGCGCCGATCGCCGATCAGCTCGCCGACGACGCGGCCGCGGCGGAAGTGGCCGACGGCGGCATGACCGATCAGGAGACGGTGCCTGCCGTCCCGCCCGCCGGCGACCTTGCCGACAGCGGGTCGACGGCCGCTCACGAACCGCCCGAGGCGGCGTCGCTCGTCGGCGGCCGGGCTGCCGGTGGCGCTGAGGCGGCGCGGCACGTACCGGCAGAGGACGTGGAGCCCGCGGCGGGCGCGGAGCCGGTCGTGGACGAGGGGCCCGCCGATGAGGTGCCCGGCGTGGAGGAGGGCGTCGGGGGCGAGGGGCTTGATCCTCGGGCGGTCCTGGGGACCGTGCCCATCGACGTCGCCGAGCCGACGCCTCCGTTGGGGACGGACGCCGGCGAAGGGGGCTGGCGCGAGTTGGTCGAGAGCGTCTACGGGCCGCTGAGCGAGTTCTACGAGGGGATCGACGCGCGCCTGCGCGAGGTGCCCGAGGACGTCCCGCCCGTGGGGTGGGCGCCGCACATCGCGGCCGTCCGGGCGCTGCGGGACGGTCGGGCCGCGGGGGAGTGGGACGTGCTCGCCCGGTTCCTGGTGGCGCCCGGGACGCTGGAGGGCGCGGAGGGGCTGCGGCTCGTCCAGGTGGACGAGGGCGACGAGGCCCAGGTCGTACGGGACGCGGTCAAGGAGCTCACGGAGTCGGACGGGCGGGCCCTGCTGATCGCCCCCACCCCGGAGAAGGCCGCCGAGCTGCTGCGCGCCGTGGAGGGCGACCCCGACGTCTTCTCGCTGCTGATCGAGACGCAGCCGGAGACGGCGGAGGCCCGGTCGGTGCGGACGCAGGGACTGCCGCCCGTCGAGGCGCCGCCCGTCGAGGCGCCGCCCGTCGAGGCGCCGCCCGCCGAGCAGGAGCCGCCGCCCCTGCGGGAGCCGGGGTCCCACGGGACGGTCGAGTTCAGGCCCCTGGTCGGCCCGCTCCCGGAGCCGGAGGCCGTGGTGACCAGGGCCGAGCCGCTGCCCACGCTGCCGCCCGTGGAGCCGGTGGAGCCCGGGGAGGGGCCGTCGGCGCCGGAGGCGCGGGTCCGGTCGGCGGCGCTCCGTCCGGTCGGAGAGGCGTGGCGGCTGTCGTGGCAGACGGAGGCGCGGCTGCTGCAGCGCGGCTTGATGTCGCTGGAGCAGTGGCCGCGGGACGCGGCGGCGCTCCAGTCCGTCCAGGCGGAGAACCTGCGGCGGTCCGAGCAGCTTGAGGCGGAGAAGGCGGGTCTGGCCCGCGCGATCGAGGAGGCGCGGGCCGCGGCGGCGGGCGCGGAGGAGGCGGCCGCCGCCGGCGACGCCGAGGCGGAGCGGCTCTCCGGCGTCCAGGAGGAGGCCGAGGCGGAGCTGGCGGGGCCGCGGGCCGAGGCGGAGCGGTTGCAGGGGGCCGCGGACGAGGCGGGCGCCGACGCGGCCGCGCTGACGCGGACGGCCGACGCCACCTACGCGCGGTGCGTCCAGATCGACGAGCGCGCCAAGACGGCGCAGTCGGAGTTGCAGGGCGCGCGGCAGGCGGAGGCGTCCCTCACCGACGAGCTGACGCGGGCGCGGGAGGCGCTGCCCGGCGCGGCCGAGGAGGCGCACCGGCTGACGGCGGCCGACGCCGACGCCGCGGCGGAGGGGCACGCCGCCTACTACCGGCTGGTGTCGGCGGAGTCGGCGCTGTCGGCGCTGCGCCGCAAGATGACGCTCGGGCAGCGGCTGCACGTGGCGTCGCCGCCGTCGGAGCTGCGCGGCCTGCGCGCCGAGGTCAGGACCCGGACGCGGGAGGCGGACGAGGCGGCGACGCGGGCGCGGGAGGCCAAGGAGGCGGCGGAGCACGCGGAGCGGTTGCGGCGCGGGCTGGCGTCGTTCGTGTCCGAGGGCGGGGCGCGGCTGAAGGCGGCGCAGGAGGCGCAGGAGCGGCTCGGGACGGAGCTGACCTGGCTCGCGGCCGAGCGGGAGAAGGTCGGCGCCGAGCACCGGGAGCAGGCGCGGCAGGCGTCGGAGGCGGTCGAGCGTGCCACCGAGGCGGGCCTGCGGGCCCGCGCGGCGCACCAGGCCGCGCAGGCGATCGAGGAGCGGGTGACCGCCGCCCGGACGTCCCGCGAGGCGGCGCTCGCGGCCGCGGCGCGGGCCCGGTCGGACGCGGAGACCGCAACGGCGCGCGCGGCGGAGACCGCGTCCGAGCTGGCGCGCCGCGCCGAGGAGGCGGCGGCGGAGATCGCCGCGCGGGAGGCCGAGCTGGAGACGGTGGCGGCGGCCGAGGGGCGGTCGCGGTCGAACGTCCTGGAGATCTGCGGCGCCGACCCCGACGACGACCCGGAGGTCGTCCCCGCGCACCAGCGCCGTGCGATGGCCCGGATCGAGGAGCTCACCGGGTACCTGGAGGGCGGCCGGGCGGCGGGGAGCGAGGTCCTGCTCCGCACCGCCGACCTCGTCGTCGGGACCCCGGCGGGCGCCGGGCTGACCGTCCGCGACGAGGAGTTCGACGCGCTGATCGTCGCGGACGCGGGGGCGGTGACCGACGGCGAGTTCCTCATCGGGGCCGTCCGGGCGCGCCGCTGGATCCTCGTGGGGACGGCCGGAACGCGCCCGCCGGGATACCGGGAGTACGCGGGCTCGCCGTCCGGGCGGCTGGAGCTGAGCCCGTTCGAGCGCGCCTCGACGGCCGCGCCCGGCCTGGCGGGCTAGTCCCGGTCCCGGCCCCTGTCCTCGTCGCCGTCGGGGAGGAACAGGTGGAGCAGCCAGCCGACGACGCCGACGACGATCGCGCCCCAGAAGGCCGGCCAGAACCCGGTCACGTGGAACGGCAGGTCGAGCCTTTCCGCCAGCTCGCTCGTCAGCCAGAGGAGCAGCGCGTTCACGACGAGCCCGATGAGCCCGAGCGTGACGACGTAGAAGGCACAGCCGAGGGTCTTGATGATCGGCTTGAGGACGGCGTTGACCAGCCCGAAGATGACGGCGACCGCGAGCAGCGTGAGGATCCGCCGGGCGGTGGTCTGATCGCCGAGCGTGATGCCGTCGATCAGGACCGTGGCGACCCACAGGGCGACCGCGGTGGCGCCGACCTTGAGAAGAATGCGCACGCCACGCATCATGCTGGCCGGGAACCGGCCATGTCATCCCACTGCGAGACGATCCAGGCGGTGACTCCCGTCATCACCGCGGATGACCCGCCGGCGCCGCGTCCTACTCGGTGCGGTCGAAGAACGGGGAGGTGGCGGCGGCCTGCGAGCGGGTGTCGGACCTCCCGCCCGCGACGCGGGCACCCTGCACGGCGGGCTCGCGCGGCGCGCCCGTCCGCGCGGCGTCCCGCCGGGGCGGGCTCTGCCGGACGCGGGCAAGTTCGCGCTCCAGGCGGCGCTTCTCCATCTCCAGCGTGGTCAGCGACTCCTCGTGCTCCTCGCGCAGGTCGCGCAGGTCGCGGCGGGTGCGGATGCGGCGGGCCGCGCCGGTGAAGGCGAGCGACATGCCGGCGAGGAAGACGAGGGCCACGCCCGCGCCGGAGAGGAACACCTGCCATTCGCTCTCCAGGCCCGGGACGGTCTGGCCGAAGACGACGAGGTTCGCGGGGCCGGTGTTGTCCATGACGACACCGGCGCCGACCGTGATGGCG
Source organism: Actinomadura sp. NPDC023710 (assembly GCF_040639875.1). Lineage (NCBI taxonomy): Bacteria > Bacillati > Actinomycetota > Actinomycetes > Streptosporangiales > Thermomonosporaceae > Actinomadura > Actinomadura sp. NPDC023710. The sequence goes on along the minus strand of NZ_JBFAGB010000012.1, from coordinate 135,187 downwards.
GCCGCGACCAGGAGAAAACCGAGGAACACCATGGGCAGATCTCCTCTGCAGTGACTCCGGAGGGGGAACGGAGGCCCCCCACCATGCCAGACCAAAAGTCGATCATGTCGGATTCGCCGGATAAATGCTGGTCAGAGGCATTCGTCCGAACCGACCGCGGCGGGTTCCGATGTGATCGCGGCGGGTAGTGACGGGACGTCGCGACGAGATCCGTGGAGGGCCCATGCCCGTGCAGGCCATCGTGTTCGACCTGGACGGCGTCCTGATCGACTCCGAGCCGGTGTGGGAGGAGGTGCGGCGCGGCTACGTCGCCGAGCGCGGCGGGCGCTGGCTCCCCGACACCCAGGACCGGCTCATGGGCATGAGCACCGAGGAGTGGGCGGACTACATCGCCTCCGACCTCGTCGACGGCGTCACGGCCGAGGAGGTCGCCTACGAGGTGGTCGACCGGATGTCGCAGCGGTACGCGGACGGGCCGCCGCTGCTGCCGGGCGCCGAGGACGCCGTCCGCCGGATGGCCGGGTACCGCCCGCTGGGGCTGGCCAGCTCGTCCCCGCGCGCCCTGATCGACCTCGTGCTCGGGCATCTCGGGGTGGACGGCCTGTTCCGCGCCACCGTGTCGACCGAGGAGGTCGAGCGCGGCAAGCCCGCCCCGGACGGCTACCTCACCGTCGCGGCGCGGCTGGAGGTCGCGGCGCGCGACTGCGTCGCCGTCGAGGACTCCGGCAACGGGCTCCGGTCGGCGCACGCGGCGGGGATGGCGGTGATCGCGATCCCGCGTCCGGCGCACCCGCCCTCGCCCGACGCATTGGCGCTGGCCGCGCACGTCGCGGACGGCCTGGACGAGCTGACGCCCGAGCTCGCGGAGGCGGTCGTCCACAGGTGAAGGTTCGGGGGACGGGTGTCCGCGGCGGTTCGTAGTATGGCCCGGTGACTTCCCCTGAGACCCCGGAGACCCTCGACACCCTGCGGCGCGTGTTCGGCTACGACGCGTTCCGGGACGGCCAGCGGGAGATCATCGAGCATGTGGTCGCCGGTGGGGACGCCCTCGTCCTGATGCCGACCGGCGGCGGCAAGTCGCTGTGCTACCAGATCCCGGCGCTCGTCCGGAAGGGCACCGGCATCGTCGTGTCGCCCCTCATCGCCCTCATGCAGGACCAGGTGGACGCGCTGCGCGCCCTCGGCGTCCGCGCGGGCTTCCTCAACTCCACCCAGGACTTCGACGAGCGCCGCGTGACCGAGGCGCAGTTCACGGCGGGCGAGCTCGATCTGCTGTACCTGGCGCCGGAGCGGCTGAAGCTCGCCGCGACCGTCGAGCTGCTCGACCGGGGCGACGTCTCCCTCTTCGCGATCGACGAGGCGCACTGCGTCTCGCAGTGGGGGCACGATTTCCGCCCCGACTACCTGACGCTGTCCGGCCTGCACGAACGCTGGCCCGAGATCCCCCGCATCGCGCTGACCGCGACCGCCACCGAGGCCACCCGCGGCGAGATCGCGTCACGCCTCCGGCTCGAGCAGGCCCGCCACTTCGTGGCGAGCTTCGACCGTCCCAACATCCAGTACCGGATCGAGCCGAAGACCGACGCCAAGCGCCAGCTGCTGCGCCTGCTCCAGAGCGAGCACAAGGGCGACGCGGGCATCGTCTACTGCCTGTCCCGCAACTCGGTGGAGAAGAACGCGGCGTTCCTGAGCGAGAACGGCATCGAGGCCCTCCCCTACCACGCGGGCCTCGACGCCGAGATCCGCGCGGCGAACCAGGCGCGGTTCCTCCGCGAGGACGGCCTCGTCATGGTCGCGACCATCGCCTTCGGCATGGGCATCGACAAGCCCGACGTCCGCTTCGTCGCGCACCTCGACCTGCCGAAGTCCGTCGAGGGCTACTACCAGGAGACGGGCCGCGCCGGACGCGACGGCCTCCCGTCCACCGCCTGGCTCGCCTACGGCCTGCAGGACGTCGTCAACCTGCGCAAGATGATCGACGGCGGCGAGGGCGACGCCGCGCACCGCCGCCGCCAGGGCATGCACCTCGACTCCATGCTCGCCCTCTGCGAGACGGTCGAGTGCCGCCGCGTCCAGCTGCTGAACTACTTCGGCCAGTCCGGCGAGCCCTGCGGCAACTGCGACACCTGCCTCACGCCGCCCGAGACGTGGGACGCGACCGTCCCCGCCCAGAAGGTCCTGTCGACCGTGGTCCGGCTCGACCGCGAGCGGCGCCAGAAGTTCGGCGCCGGCCACATCGTCGACATCCTCATCGGCAAGAAGAACGCGAAGGTCATCCAGTTCGACCACGACTCGCTGAAGGTCTTCGGCATCGGCGCCGAACTGCGCGACGTCGAGTGGCGCGGCGTCGTCCGCCAGCTCCTCGCCCAGGGCCTGATCGCGGTGGAGAGCAACCACGGCACGCTCGTCCTGACCGACGAGAGCGCCGGCGTGCTGCGCGGCGAGCGCAAGGTGATGATGCGCCGCGAGGCCGAACGCCCCGTCGCGAAGGCGGCGAAGACCGCCAAGGCGGCCAAGGCCCAGGTCGAGCTCCCCGCCGAGTCGATGCCGATCTTCGAGCGCCTCCGCGCCTGGCGCGCCGCGACCGCCAAGGAGCAGGGCGTCCCCGCCTACGTCATCTTCCACGACGCGACCCTGCGCGAGATCGCCACGGCCCTCCCCACCTCCCTGGCGGCCCTGGGGCGCGTCAACGGCGTGGGCGAGAACAAGCTCGCCAAGTACGGCGACCAGGTCCTCGAAACCCTGGCCTCCGACTAGACCAAGGCCACCGCCCCGCCTTCTCCGCAGGGCAGCGGGCGGTGCCCCGACCTCAGGCGAGGGACGAGAGGCGGCGGAACGCGTCCGATCCTCCAGGCGGTGCTCGGGAACTCTCAGGGTTCTCCCAGGGTTCCGCGTGGACTTCTGCCAGACGCGACCGCTTACATGTCCGGCATGCGAAACAACCGGAAGACGATCGCGGCCGGGGCCGGTGCCGCCGGGCTCCTCGGGCTCGGACTCTACTTCTCCGTCCCCGCCTTCGCCGACGACCCCGCTCCCTCCCCCTCCCCCACGGCGCACGCGGGCAAGGGCCACCCCGGCAAGGGGCACCCCCTCCGCCGGGCGCGCGCTCTGCGCGGCGTCCATGGCGAGGCCACCGTCAAGCGCAAGGACGGATTCCACCTCGCCACCTGGCAGCGCGGCAAGATCACCGCCGTCTCGGCGACCGGGGTGACCGTCCGCAGCGACGACGGCGTCTCCTGGACGTGGACGTCCGACGGCAAGACCCACGTCCGCAAGAACGGCGAGAAGTCGTCCCTCAAGGGCCTGGCCGGCGGCGACCAAGTGCTCGTGGCCGGGGAGCGCTCCGGCGGCACCCGGACCGCGCGCCTGATCCGCGTCCCCCGGCACCGCTAGTGCACCGGCGCTCACCGTGCCGGGTAGTTTCGGGCGGGTGAGCCCGATGTGCCGGCACGAGGCCGGCGAGGGAGCGAGCTGCGGGAGCCGATGAGCGAGACCCGGCGGGTCCTCGTCGTGGACGACGAGGCCAACATCCGTGACCTCATCGAGGTCGCGCTGCGCTTCCACGGCTTCGCGACCGCCACCGCCGGCACGGGCGAGGAGGCGCTCGGGGCCGTCCGGGAGTCTCGGCCCGACCTCGTCCTGCTGGACGTCATGCTGCCCGACCTGGACGGCTTCGAGGTGTGCCGGCGGCTGCGCGGGGGCGGCGACCAGATCCCAGTGATCTTCCTGACCGCGCGGGACACGCCGTCCGACACCGTCACGGGTCTCACGCTCGGCGGTGACGACTACGTCACCAAGCCGTTCTCGATCGAGGCGCTGATCGCCCGGGTGCGGGCCGTCCTGCGCCGGGCGGCCCCGCCGGAGCCCTCCGCCGGGCCCGTGCTGCGCGTCGCCGACCTCGAACTCGACGAGGCGCACTGGACGGTGCGGCGCGGCGGCGTCCCCGTCGAGCTGTCGCCTACCGAGTTCCGGCTGCTCGCCTACCTGATGCGCAACGCGGGCATGGTGCTCTCCCGCGCCCAGCTCCTCGACGGCGTGTGGGGCTGGGACCACGGCAACCCGCAGGTCGTGGAGACCTACATCAGCTACCTGCGCCGCAAGCTGGACCCGCTCGGCACCCCGCTCATCCACACCCAGCGCGGGGTGGGCTACGCGCTGCGGCCATGACGCTCAACGCACGGCTGCTCACCGGCCTGCTCGCGATCACCACCGCCGGGCTGGCGATCATGGGCCTGGTCAGCGCGCTCGTCCTGAACGGGTACCTGATGCACCGCGTGGACGGCCAGCTCCAGGCCACCCGCGACCGCGCCGTGACGCGTCTGCTGCGTCCCGGCCTGCCCGAGCAGGGCGTCGCTCCAGCGCAGTTCGTCGTGCTGGCCGTCGGCCCGGCGGGGCGGGTCCGGGTCCTCAGCGGGGACGGGCCCGCGCCCGAGCAGGCCGTCCGCGAGGTGGGGCGGCTGGGCCCGGACGAGCTGGCCGCCCGCGCGCGCGACCTCGAACCGTTCTCCCTCCCCGGGTTGCGCGCGGTGGCGCGTCCCTGGGGGAAGGGCTTCGTCGTCGTGGCGTCCCCCCTCACCGAGATCCACGCAGCCGTCCGCAACCTCGTGCTGTCCGAGATCGCCACCGCCGCCCTCCTGCTCGCGGTCCTGCTCGTGCTCGGCCGGTGGCTCATCCGCCGCGGCCTGCTGCCGCTGAGCCGGATGGCCGCCACGGCGCACGCCATCACCGCGGGCGGCGACCTGCGCGCCCGCATGCCCGCTCCCGGACGGCGCACCGAGGTGGCCCGCCTGGCGTCCGCCATCAACGTGATGCTGGAGCGGATCGAGCATGCGTTCTGGGCGCGCAGCCGTTCCGAGGCCCGCGTCCGCGAGTTCGCCGCCGACGCGTCCCACGAGCTGCGCACGCCGCTCACGGCCATCCAGGGCTACGCCGAGCTCTACCGGCACGGTGCGCTCGGGCCGGACGAGCTGCCCGACGCGATGCGCCGCATCGAGGAGGAGGCCCGCAGGATGAACAGTCTCGTCACCGACCTCCTCGAACTCGCCCGCCTCGACCGCGAGGCGTCCCTGCACCCCGCCCCCACCGACCTCGCCGCCCTCGCCCGGGACGCCGTGGCCGACGCGGCCGTCGCCGCCCCCGACCGTCCCATCGTGCTGGACGCCCCTGACACCCTGGTCGCGACCGTCGATGAGGCCCGCATCCGCCAGGTCTTCGCCAACCTTCTGGCCAACGTGCGGGCCCACACACCCCCCGGAACGCCCACGACCATCCGTCTGGCGCCGGGCCTCATCGAGGTGGCGGACGAGGGACCGGGCATGTCCCCGGAAGACGCCGCCCGCGCCTTCGAACGCTTCCACCGTGGCACGCAGGGCGGTACCGGCCTCGGCCTTCCCATCGTCGCCGCGATCGCCGCCGCCCATGGCGGACGGGCCGAACTGCTGTCCGAACCGTCCAAGGGGACGATCGTCCGCATCACGCTGGGTTCCCACTGAGCGGGACCTGCCGGTGCCGCCGAGGGCATCGTCCTGCACAGTCCGAAGGTCGGCTCCCCGAACCGAAGGAACCGCAGCATGGCGGGCTGGAGTCATCGGTACGCGCGCATCAACGGCCTGGACGTCCACTACGTGGAGCAGGGCGAGGGGCCGCTCGTCGTCCTCCTGCACGGCTTCCCGCACATCTGGTTCAGCTGGCGCCACCAGATCGGTCCGATCGCCGACGCGGGATTCCGCGTCGTCGCGCCCGACATGCGCGGCATGGGGCACACCAGCGGCCCCCGGGACCACCGCGAGTACGACGTCGACCGCATCGTGGGCGACCTCACCGGCCTCCTCGACCACCTCGGCGAGGAGAAGGCCGTCTTCAGCGGCCTGGACTTCGGCCTCTTCGCCGCCTACGACCTCGCCCACCACCACCCGGACCGCGTCGCCGCGATCATCGGCCTGGAGAACCCGTTCTTCACCCCGAGCGACGAGTCGCCCCTGACGCTGGCCGCCCGCCAGGCCGAACGGCACTTCAACCACATCCACTACTTCGTCGAGCCGGGCGTCGCCGACCGCGACCTCGCCGCCGCGCCCCGCGCGTTCCTGCGCAAGGTCTTCTACGCGCTTTCCAGCGACTACCACTACCTCGACGTCTGGCGGCAACCTCCGGGCACGTCCTATATCGACGCCCTCCCCGAGACGCCGCCGCTCCCGTGGACGTGGCTGACCGAGCCGGAACTGGAGTTCTACGTCGACGCCTACGGCCGCAGCGGCTTCACCGGCGGGCTCAACTGGTACCGGGCGATGGACCTGTCCTGGGAGTACCGCAAGTCCTACGGCGACCGGAAGAATCCCGTCCCGTACTACTTCATCGGCAGCGAGCAGGACGCCGACCTTGAGGGCTGGCACGGCGACGACCCCCTGAACAGGCTCGGCGACCACCACGCCGACGTCCGCGGCGTCCACATGATCAAGCAGGCCGGCCACATGATGCAGATGGAGAGGCCCGCCGAGACCACGGCGGCGATGCTCGGATTCCTCGCGGGGAGCGACAGGTGAGCCTGACCGGAGACCGGGTCGTCGTGGTCACCGGCGCCAGCCGCGGCGCCGGGAAGGGCATCGCGCTGGCCCTCGGCGCGACCGGCGCGACGGTCTACGTGACGGGCCGGACCCGCTCGGAGGGCGACGCCGACCTTCCGGGCACGGTCCTCGCCACGGCCGAGGAGATCGACGCCCGCGGCGGCACCGGCGTGCCCGTGATCTGCGACCACTCCGACGACGCGCAGGTCGCGGACCTGTTCAGGCGGGTGGAACGCGAGCACGGCAGGCTGGACGTCCTCGTCAACAACGCGTTCACGATTCCGGACGGCCTCACCCGCGAAGGGCCGTTCTGGGAAAAGCCGCTGGGGCTCCAGAGCATGTTCGACGTGGGGATGCGCTCCGCCTACGTGGCCGGCTACTACGCCGCCCCGTTGCTGGTGAGGAACAATGCGGGCCTCGTCGTCAACACCTCCTCTTTCGGCGGACGTTGTTACATGCACGGCCCGGCCTATGGCGCGGGAAAGGCCGCCGTCGACAAGATGGCGCACGACATGGCGGTCGACTTCGAGCCCTACAATGTCGCCGTCATCTCGCTGTGGATGGGTCTGCTGAAGACCGAGCGCAACAGAGCGCTCTTCGAGGGCGTCCCCGACCGGTACAAGTCGTTCGCCGCGGGGGCGGAGTCCGCCGAGTTCAGCGGACGGGTGATCGACGCGCTCGCCCGGCACCCGGAGTTCATGCGGTGGAGCGGGCAGGTCCACATCGGGGCCGAACTCGGCGCCGAACTGGGCGTGGTGGACGTCGACGGAAGCAGTCCCCGCTCCCACCGCGGGCACCTCGGCGACCCGCCCATCTTCAGCCCCGCCGTCGTCAAGTAGTCGGCAACGCCTTCGCCAAGGCTTGCCCGCCCAACCGATCGGCCATTCAACGAAGCTTCCCCATGGAGAGGGAACACCTTCCGCACGAGGCAAATGATTTCCCATATCGGGGGACGCCGTTTCGCCCCTCCGCCTCGGTGACCGTGATTAGTGGGGATATGCCGGAAATGCCCCACGAAGGGGCGCCTGACCTGACGTGCGAGCGGAGTTATGATCCGAATCAGGGCCGAGGAGATAACGGTCCCATCCGGGACGTCCGGACGTCCGTTGTCCGCATTCCTTCGTCCATCCCTGTCCGGCCGAGACCGCGCGAGACAAGGCGATGGGACTCCAGCGAGGAGGCACCATGACCCACGTCGAGCAAGAGTCCATCCCGCACACCCCGTCCGGTATCGCCGATCCGGCCCCCCTGGGCCTGGCGGCCTTCGCCCTGACCCTGTTCCTTCTGTCCGTCAAGAACGCCGGGTGGACCGACGGCACCGACGCCTGGCTGGCCTACGCCCTCGCCTACGGCGGCCTCGTCCTGATCCTGGCCGGGATGTGGGAGTTCCGCGGTCGCAACGTGTTCGGCGCGACGGCCTTCTCGTCCTACGGCGGCTTCTGGCTCGGTCTCGGCCTGTACGCCGTCCTCATCGCCGGGGAGACGACTCCCGCCCAGGAGGCCAACGACCTCGGCTGGATCCTGCTCGCCTTCGCGATCTTCAACACCTACATGATGCTCTGGGCGACCCAGGTCAACCAGGCCGTCCTGGCGGTGTTCGTCGCCCTGGAGGCCACGGAGATCATCCTGTTCATCGGGAACTTCGCCACCAGCGAGACCACGATCAAGATCGGCGGCTACCTCGGCGTCCTCACCGCGATCTGCGCCTGGTACGCCTCCGCCGCCGGGGTCATCAACGGCATGACGGGCCACACCTTCCTCGGCGTCGGCAAGCCCCTCAGGCACCGCCTGGTCCCCGGCATCGAACCCCGCTGATCCGCGGCTCCCTCCCGGGCCGGATCGCGGGGACGGCGCTAAGGTGATGGCGTGACCCCCCGTCCGGAGAATCTGGCGCGCCTCGTCGGCGACGACGAGCGCGACACCGCCGTGCAGCGCCTGCGGGAGGCGTACGCCAAAGGGCACCTCACGCACGAGGAGATGGACGAGCGCCTCGACCAGGTGCTCAGCGCCAGAACCCACGGCGACCTCGCGACGCCCCTGGCCGCACTCCCGGACGAGGACGCAGGCACCACGTCCACGATCGGCGCCGCCACCGGACGGATCAAGCGTCGCGGCCCCTGGCGGGTACCCCGCGTCCTCAAGGTCGAGTCCGCCTTCGGACGGGTGCACCTGGACCTGTCCAAGGCGATCATCGATCACCCGGTGGTCGACATCGAACTGCAGGTCGGCACCGGCCGTGCCAAGATCACCGTCCCTCGTGACGCGATCGTCGAGATCGAGGGTCTGCACACCGGGCTGAAGGACGCGCGCTACACGCCCCGCCGTCCCACCCGCCCCGGCGGCCCCAAGATCCGCATCACCGGCGCCATGGGCCTCGGCCGCCTCAAGATCCGCCACGCCCGCCGCTAGCGATTCCCCGGCCTTGCGGCCCTCGCGTCCACGACCCGGCTCGGACCCGACCACCGCCGCGCCGACTCGACGTCGTCGGTGACGATCTCGCCACCCGCTCAAACGTTCTCCGCCTGTTCGAGCTGCGGACGGTGGGCGACGCGGTCCGCCGTGTAGGGGGTGAAAGCCCAGGTGGCAAGGGCGCAGAGCGCAAGCGTCGCGCCGAGGACGGTGGGGCCGATCCAGCCGGCGGCGTCGAACAGGGCCGTCGTCGCGGCCGCCCCCAGGGCCGAGCCGAGGGAGTAGAAGACCATGTAGGCGCCGATGGTGGTGCTGGTGCGGTCGGGGTAGGCGGCGGTGAGAGTGTGCTGGTTGCTCACGTGGACGGCCTGGACGGCGAAGTCGAGCACGATCACGCCGATGACCAGCAGGGGCAGCGACCACGAGAGCTGTCCGATCGCGGCCCAGGAGACGAGCAGGAGCCCGAGTGCGAGGCCGGTGACCCGGCGCGCGTGCCCGGCGTCGCCCCACCGTCCGGACCGGGCGGCGCCCAGAGCCCCGGCCAGCCCCGCGACACCGAAAAGCCCGATCTGCGCTTCGCTGAGATGCCACGGCGCAGCGGCCAGCGGCAGGGCCATGCCGCTCCACAGGGTGCCGAACGACGCGAACAGGAAGAACGCGATCAGCCCACGGCTGAGGAACACCGGCCGCACGAACAACCCACCGAGGGACCGGAGCACCTGTCCGTACCGTGCCCCGTCAGAGCGGACATCTGCGGGCAGCACGGTGAGGGTGAGCAGGGCGAGCACGCCGGCGAGGGCGGCCAGGGCCAGGTAGACGCTCCGCCATCCCCACAGGTCCGCGAGGACTCCCGCCACGACCCGCGCGCCGAGGATGCCGATCACCACGCCCGAGGTCACGATGCCGAGGTTGCGCCCGCGCTCGGCCGACGGGGAGATCGACGCCGTGTACGCGACCGCGGTCTGCACCACCACCGCGAACACGCCCGCCGCGGCCAGTCCGGAGAAGGCCGCCCAGGCGACCGGGGCGGCCGCGGTGGTCACCGCACCCGCGGCCACGAGGCCGAGGTGTGCGGCGATCAGGCGCCGGCGGTCGAGCATGTCGCCCAACGGCACCAGCAGCACCAGCCCTGCCAGATACCCGAGCTGGCCGGCGGCCACGAACCAGCCGAGCGAGTCGACCGGAACGCCCAGATCGCGTCCCATCACGCCCAGTACCGGCTGCCCGGCGTAGACGCTCGCCACCGCGACCCCGCACACCGCCGCCAGCAGCAGCCTCGTCCTCCCGTGCACAGTCCACCTCCGTTTGGTTTCATTTTGAAACCGAACGGAGGTTAGGTCAGAATGGTTTCATTACGCAACTCGTTGGAGGGCTGATGGCACGCGACGAGACCGACGGACAGAACCCCGCTTGGACGGACCCGGTCTGCCCGGTCGCCCGCACCGCCGACCTGGTCGGCGACCGGTGGAGCCTGCTCATCGTCCGCGACGCGATGGACGGCGCCCGCTCGTTCACCGACTTCCAGCAGCGCACCGGAATCGCCCGCAACATCCTCAGCGACCGGCTCCGCAAGCTGACCGCCCACGGCCTGCTCACCCAGGTCGACGCCCCTTCGGGCAGGCGCCGGCTGTACGCGCTCACCGAGGCGGGCAAGGACCTCTTCCCCGTGATCGTCACGCTGCGGCAGTGGGGCGAACGCCACGCCTTCACAGCGGGCGAGACGCACTCCGTCCTGGTCGACGACGACGGCGCCCGCGTACCCGACCTCCTGCCCATCGCAGCGAACGGCGCCCCCCTGACGAGCGACACGACCTCAGTACGGCGTCCCACTGAGCGCGAACCGTCCTGAGCGGACCCTCATCTGGACGCGTTCGACCTCGATCCCCGATCCGGGGCGGCCGCGTGAATCCACTGCGCGAGGGTTCGAAGGTAACCCGGGGCAAGCACACCACCCCGTTGCACTCGATGGTCGGCTCCGGGGAACACCTCCACGGTCAACGTCGCCCGCTGGTCACGGTCGCCGGAACAGGCGACGGCACTGAACAGCCGGATGCTGTCGGCGACGGGAACGAGCACGTCAGAACCACCGAAGATCGCCAAGTGGGGACATCGCAATCGGCGCGCATCGGGCAGGGGGTCGTGATCCTGCTTGCGCTTGAGGAACTCCCAACCATCGGCGTCGACATCACCCCAGTAGGCGGCCAGACCTGGCGGATGCCCGGCCCGGGCAACGAGCCGGGTCGCCTCAGCGAAGTCGACACCACGTCGGCCCGCCTCCACCAGCCGGTCGTAGAGCGCCAAGACGTCGGCATTGTCCTGCTGAGATTGGGTGCCGGACGCTTTGACAGCGTTGGCCACCGCGTAACGTTCCTGTTCTGCCGGGGTCACTCCAGGGCAGCTGTTGGTGATGACCCAGGACGGTGCATCGCGGGCGGCCGCGCGCAGGGCCACCCAGCCGCCCTCACTGTGACCGAACAACCCGACCGCCTCGTCCGGCACCTCCGGCTGCGCGCGTAGTAAGTCCAGCGCCGCCAGCGCGTCGGAGGCCAGGTCGTCCATCGTCGCCGCACGCCACCGGCCCGACGACCGCCCCACCCCGCGCTTGTCGTAGCCGAGGACCGCGATTCCGGCCTCCAGCAGATATCGACGGATCGGGCGGAAGTAGCCGTCGTTGTCCCGATCCGACGGCCCCGATCCCCCGATCAGAACCACGCCTGCCGCTGCCCCTTCACCTGGAACCCCGAGCGAGCCGGCCAACGAGACGTCCTCTGCACCGAACCTGACTTCTCGCACATCCCACCCACTCGGCATGCCTCAGGCTACGAGCCACGCTTCACGGCCACTCGGGAATCAGCCGTGATGCTCCCGGAGGCGTCTTGGCCGCCGATGGCGGGGCCTGCCGGCCAGAGCGTTGCCAGATCCGTGGGCGTCAACGGGTCTCGGTAGGCGGCTTGGAGGGCGGCTGTCCTGGTGGCCTGGTCTGCGGCGGCGAGGTTGGCGAACCAGTCGATTCCGGCAGGGTAGGCCCAAAGGTATGAGCGAAGTTGCGGGTCGGCTCCCCTGTCCGCGAGGACGTCGGCAACCGCGGCCTCGGTCGTCCAGGGCACCCGGAAACGGGCGCGCTCGGCCAACTCCGCGATACCTGCCCCCTGATTGAGGGCGATGTGCAACTCGGCGCGCACAAGTTGGTTGTAGTGGTCGAACTTGGTGCGAGCGACCAGTTGTTCGTCATCGGGAGCGACGAACAGGGGGAGCGCTTGCGCGAGCCCTTCGAGCAGGACCTGTTGCGGCGCGTGCACCGACATCAGACGCACCCAGGGGACCTCCTGCGCAGCGGCCCGGGCCGTCCAACTCGCGCTTTGGAGACCGTGGCCGAGGACCTCATGAAGAGCGAACTGGCGGGCGGCGACCTTGGTGAAGCCGGCGCGGCGAAGGTTGAGGCGCAGCCGGACATTGTCGCCGGAACCGTCCAGCCAGTACGCCCAGTAGGCGTCCACCTCGGCGGTCTCGATGGTGAGGTTGAACGGGGCCTGGCTGCCGGTGGCCTGGCGGACGACCGTCTCGTAGTCTGCGGCGGCCTGCCTGATCGCGTCGGGCGCCTCCCCGGCCTCGATCGGCCCCTCGACCGCCCTCAACTCCCGGACGGTCTCGGAACCCCACCCGACCCCCAGCGCGCCGAGTGCCTGGCGGGCCTGGTCACCGCGGTAGGCGACGTATTCGTCCCGCCAACCGAGCGCGGCGCACCCTTGAGTGGCCCGGACGTAGTCGCCCAGCGGCGGATGTTCACCCATGAGCGCGCCGAGATAGGCGAGATCGGCGGTCAGACGGGTGGTGAGACAGTCGGCGCCGGCCTCGACGGTGCGGGCGCGCAGATCGGCCAGGCGCCGGTAGACCGCAAGACGGCTGGTCGCCGGCTCGGTGGGTGCGGTGGTGGGTGCGCAATCGAAGTCGATGACGGCTGCCGACCCGCGCTCCGCCTCGTAGGCGTGCCACCCTCGCAGCGTCGTCTCGATCTCGTCTCGCAGCTTCACGAATCGCTCCCAGCGCAGCGTCACGCCCGGCTCGGGCGCAGGCGATCACGGCCCGGTGCCCTTGCCACCGACATCCCGTACGAAGCTATCCGCGACCGGGTTCTCCGTCCCGCCCGGATGCTTGCGGGATCTCGGGCGCACAAGTGCAACCAGCGGCCGAGGCCCCCATGGCGCACGCAAGAGGCCCCTCCCGAGATCGGAAGGGGCCTCTGAACTGTGCGCACCCGAAGGGATTCGAACCCCTAACCTTCTGATCCGAGATTCCCAAACGATCACCGGCCCCGTCCGGATCAGTCCGCGCGCTCGGCCTTTGACCTGCACACCGTCAGATCTCGTTCACCCCAATCCGAGATCATCCATCCGCGTGGCTCCCACCGTGGCTCCCGGGAGCTACCCCGCCCGAACGGGGACGCCCCCTCCGCGATTGCTCAGAGCACGCTGGTACGAACATGGCACTAAGCAGGGACCTACGCGTCTCACTCGTACGGGATAACGTCTCGGTTGGAGACGGAGGTCAGGGTGGGGCAGAAACGGCGTTGGCGACCCAGCAATCGCTGGGTTCTCACCAGCATGACCATGATGACCTCCCTGAGTACCTTCTTGGCAGGTATCGCGGGGTACTCCGAAGCACCGGCAGAGACCCAGCTACTCGCTCTTCTTGGCGCAAGCGGCCTGGCCGGGTTGGGCATCGCCGCTGGCGCAGCCGCCGAAAGCTTCAAAAAAAATCATAGTTGCGATGCAACTTTCGATGTCGCCGAAGCTTTTTCGGCGTAGCCGCGGTTCCATCCCCCACATTCCTCCCCCGGCCCCGACGCGTCCTGCACTAGCGGCGGACAGGTTCTGTCAAGGGTGGCGCAGCCATCACAACGTGACGCCCATAGGGCGCCCTTGACGGGTTCTGGCCGCCGCCACCCTCAAGGCTCCGGGGTCGGGGGAGCCCTGTGCCATTCCAGGCCAGCTGACAACGTCCCTGTGGTGGCGATGCCCCTCTTCGGCTGGGCTTCGAATTCTGGGCGGCGGTGCGCCCTGCTGACCGCCGACGGCTGGCGGGCGGTGAGGAGGCGTCGCGATGCGCGGCTCGGCGCGGTCGGCCGGTGACCGGCGCCCACGCCGCACGCTCCGGGCGGCCTGGCGCGGGGCCGCGCAGCGGCCTGAGCGCCGCCGCCCCTTGACGCCCTTGGCCCACACCAGTCGGCGGTATCTGTCGTGGTCGTAGCCGCGGTCGGCCAGCAGCCGCTCGGGCCGGCGGCGGGGGCGTCCGACCCGGCCTCGGATGGGCGGCACCTTGTTCGGCAGCGGCATCAACTGGGTGACGTCGTTGCGGTTGCCGCCGGTCAACGACAGGGGCGAGCGGGGTGCCGCGCCCGCCGGTCAGCACGTGGTGTTCCGAGCCCAGTCGACCGCGAGGGCTCGGCCCGGTTTTGGGCCGCCCCACGATCCATGGAGGTTGCTCACCCTTACGCACCTGCCCACACCACACCCGGACATCACGCCATGTCGCATCACATGCACAATTTGTTATGACCTCTTAGGGGGCTGTCGAATACACCATCCAGGCGCCTTCGGGGCCCACTACCAGCCCGCCGTACCGGCTCACCACGCGCGGAGCGGCACCAGGCCTGACCTCCCGGTCCTTGCCTGAACGGGCGTCCAGGACGACCGGGCCGTTGGGCGTCGTTCCGTAGACCGCGCCATGCCAGAACGCGGTGACCTTCGGGGCGAGCCGCCCGTCGGACGGCAGGCGCCACAGGGTGTCCAGCGTGCCGGCGTCCAGCCCGACGATCCCGCCGTCCGCCCCGTTGCACAACAGGGTCTCGGCGCCGTCGGAGACGCAGTGCCACCTGTATTCGAGGCCGAGGTGTTTGCGGGGTTTTCCAGTCTTGATGTCGTGCAGGACCGTGGAGCTCCTGTCCCTGACGGAACCCGTCGAATGGTGCAGTGAATACAGGCCGGGTCCGGCCGGTTCGGCCTCGAAGGTCGGCACCTCGTACTCCTTGGACGCCCACTCCTGCCGCTGGTCGGTGGCGCGCAGCCCGAGAAGCCGGTAGTGGAGCAGGTCTCCGGTCTGTCCCGCGATCACACCGCCGTCCAGCCCGATCGCGTCGAAGCCGCGCCGGATCCAGCGCACCTTGTGGGCCGCGAGATCGGCCACCACGGTCCCGCCGCCGCTCCAGTTCAGCACCGCGGTCGTCGCGTCGACCCCGACCACGCTGACCGGATTACCCCAGGGGGCGCTGTCCTGGGGCAGAGGCAGGTCATCGTTGAGGACGTTCTTACCGCTCGCCAGGTCTACTCCGATGAGTTCGATCGCCGCGCCCGAGGGCGTGGTGCCCTGCCCGGGGACCTCCGTCATGAACGCCGCGAGCGCCGTCCGGCGGCCCTGCAGCATGACCACCGTGGCGCGCGTGTCACTCGACCGGCTGAACAGTTTCTTGCGCGGTCCTGTTTTCCACACCTGCCGACCCGTGAGGATGTCCACTCCGTACATCACGCCATCGGCGACCGACACCGCAGTGCGATCGTCGAGCAGCACGGGAAGCGCGCCGTAGCTGGTCGTGTAACCGGACTGCCTGGCCTCGGCCGGCAGTTCGACCGCGCGCCGGGTGTCGAACCGGACGGGAGGGTCGGCGACGGGGACGGCCGGGGCCGTCGCGGCACTCGACCGTCCGGTCGCGGACTTGCCCGAGGTGGCTCCGGCCTTCGGGTGACCGCCCCCGCACCCGGTGAGGAGCACGGCCATGGCCACTGCTGTGCAGATCCATATTCTTTTGTCCACAATGCCGATCGTACGATCGATTGACACGGCTGAGAAGACCGATCACCGCAACAGCTCCGAAGGCGCCATGACTAAGGGTCGTTAGAGTCCGACGGCTTGACTGGAGTGATGGGCGACGAGAGCACGCTCAAGTCCAGTTTCCTGGCAACCAGAATTTCGAATCTGCCACACAGAAGGGACCCTAAGACCCCCCTTGTCGGCTGCTAGATTCTGCCACATGGAATAAGTGCCGCGGCTCCCCTTTCGCTGTCACGTGAGGGGCGGGGCCGGCGGATATGGCCGAAGGCCGCCCCGTAGGGTCCGGCAAGACCCTCGCCGACCAACAAAGCCGACCGGAAGGCCCGGGTCCTGGCGCGGCTCGCTGAGGCTGGCGTCCCGGTATCCAACCCGGCTGACCCGAACGCCGTCCACGTCTGGGAACGCGCCGGGCCCGCCGATCCCTACGTCAAGCCGACCGAAGCGAGGCTCCTGCACCTGATCAACGAACGCGTCCAACGGCGCCGCCAACTCGACGCCGCGACCCACAACCCCACCCCCGAACTCTCGGCAACTGCGGAGGCAACGTGACGACTGCGGCGACTGGGGCGGATGAACCGCTCATTTGGAAGCCGGAACAGGCGGCCGTGAAGCTCGGCATCGGACGCACCAAGGTCTATGACCTGATGCGCCCTGGTGCGCTGCGGTCGGTCCGGTCCGGTGGCTCTCGAAAATCCCGACGCCGGGACGGTTCCCGATGAAAGGATCACGGTCAAGGCGTTCCTGGAGCGCTGGTCGGCTCACAACCTGCCGGGCGTGGTGGCCGAGTCGACGGAAGACGACTACCACGACACGGTTCGGCTCCACCTGTCGCCGACGCTGGGGCGGAAGCGACTGGCCAAGCTCACCGTCCTGGATGTCGACAAGCTGTAGCAGGCCCCCAAGCGGGAAGCTGGCTACAGCGCCAACAGCATCCGGATCATGCGCACCGTCCTCCGCAAGGCGCTCGGTCAGGCTGAGCGTGAGGGCATCATCGCGCGCAACGTCGGCGCTCTTTCGGCAGCGCCTCACGTGGCCAAAGAAGGGCGGACACTCACGATCGATCAGGCGAAATCGCTGCTCGACACGGTGACCGGCCACCGCTTCGAGGTAACAGTCATGATCGCCTTGGCCTACGGGCTGCGCCGCGGTGAGGTTCTCGGACGTCACTCGTCGCTGGACTGGGATGCAGGCACGGTGCGGCTCACGCACGCCGTGAAGCGAATCAAGAACCGAGACAAGGCGATCAAACGTAAGACGCGCCTGGTGCTCAGCGAACTGAAGACGCCCAAGTCACGCCGGACGCTGGTCCTCACGCCACAGCTCGTGGCCAAGCTTCGGCGGCTCCATGTCCAGCAGGCTGAGGCCAAGATCGCGGCCGGTGAGCTGCGGAACGATCACGGCTGATCTTCGCGAGCAAGGTCGGAACACCGATGGATCCCGACAACCTCTCGCGCACCTTCTCCAAGCTGGCCAAGCGCGCGGAGCTCGGGAACTGGCATCCGCATGAGCTGCGGCACTCGGGGGCCTCGCTGAGGCTGGCTCAAGGGACGCCGTTGCACGTGGTCTCCGAGATCCTCGGGCACACGTCGATCGCGATCACCAAGGACGTCTATGGGCATCTGCTCGTCGATGACAAGCGGGCGGCGGCTGAGGCCATGAGCGGTGCCCTCCTCGGGGCCTGATCGGATCCTGTGGCTCCCAACGTGGCTCCCATGGCGCACGCAAGAAGCCCCTCCCGGGATCGGAAGGGGCCTCTGAGCTGTGCGCACCCGAAGGGATTCGAACCCCTAACCTTCTGATCCGTAGTCAGATGCTCTATCCGTTGAGCTACGGGTGCCTGCCGGAGTTACTGTACCGGCTCCGGGGACTCGACTGCGAATCGATTGACGGACGCGAGCGGCCTGCGGTGTGACTTGAGTCACGGAACCCTTGGTGGGGTAGGTACGCCAAAGGGGTGATTAGGCCGGGTGTGACCTGCGAGGGTGTAGCCCGTCCGAAAGCCCAACCCCCCTGAAGGAGAAACCCCATGCGCATGTCCGCCACCAAGCTGGTCGGCGTCCTCGCCGTCGGTGGACTGATGCTCGGTTCCACGGGCTGTGGCGCGGTCGACGCCATCGCCGGCGGGAAGAAGAAGACCGCCTGCAAGAACATCGAGACGGAGCTGCGGAGCTTCTCCACCGGCGGAATGTCGATGTCGTCCCCCAGCGGCGCCTCTGCCACCGCGCAGAAGTTCTCGGACACGGCCTCCAAGGTGCGTTCCGAGGGCCAGAGCGCCGGCGGGGACGTCGAGACCGCCGCGACCGCGTTCGCGGGCGACCTCGACGAGACCGCGTCGATGCTGCGGCAGGTGCAGTCCGGCAGCACGACCCCGCGCCAGCCCGACCTCGCGGGAATGCGGCAGCACGGCAACGACCTCGCTGAGGCCTGCGGATTCACCGGGTTCCGGCTCGGCGGCTGACGCCCGGCGCGATCCGCTCCCGCGGCCCCGGGAGCGCGGCGCCCGGACGTGTTTCCGACTATGCTGTCGGGGCCAAGGTTCAGACTTTGCCGGTTGGCTCGCCAACCCGGTAACCTGACCTGGGCCTGATGGCTCCTGGAGGATTCGCCTAGTCCGGTCTATGGCGCCGCACTGCTAATGCGGTTTGGGTGCAAGCCCATCCGGGGTTCAAATCCCCGATCCTCCGCTCATCTGACCAGGGACTTCGTCCAAGATTGCGATCTTGAGCGAAGTCCCTGTCGCATTCCAGACGTCCGTTTTTCCTGGTCCGGTGTGCACAGGAGGTCGGCGGGGTGCTTTCGTCCCCGGACGATGCGGGTGCTGACCGGACCGGCTGTGGTTACCCTGCGTGTTGGCCGCGCCGGTTGCGGTGACCACATGCTCCCGGCACACCGTCCGCCTCGACCGCATTCGCGCGCACTGGGACGACATGCTCCGCGTCGCCGGATCCCTGACCACCGGGAAGGTGCGGGCCTACGACCTGATCCGGAGGCTGTCCCGCGACGGCGACCCCACCGGCCTGGGGGACGCGTTCGCCCACTACGGGCGAATCTTCAAGACCCTGCACCTTTTGCAGTTCATCTCTGACGACGGCTACAGCCGCGTGGTTCGAAAACAGCTTCTTAGCTTGTTCTTTATCTACCGGCCTCGATGTCAGCGGCCAGTTCGGAATTCCCCACCGGCGGCCAGATGGTGGGGAGGCATCTGGCCGTCACTCGTCACTCTGTGTGGATCCAGCCTGGCGTGCATCTGGGGAAAGTTCGTGAAGGTGGCGGACGCTAGTCTGCCGATGTGGCTGAGACTTGGAGCGAAGATCGACTTGTTGCCGACGGCTTTCGGCGTGTCCTCGTCGAATTGGATTGGTATGACGGCGTACGCGCAGGTCTTGCCGAGGTAGACGGCAAGGTGCACTACTTTCAAAGCCTCAACCAGCTCGACATGGTTGATGAAGTTGAGTACTACGTGTGGCCCGCGAGCGACGACGTTGCGGCGATGGAACGCGAGCAATGGGTCATCTATGTCGAGTGGAACCGGCGTTATGAGGCCGGAGAGGCCGGGGTGGACAGCCATCCAGGGCACGGAGGGATCGACGCGCGGTATGACGAGCTGACATCGTTGCTCATGCCGCACCGCCGGGCGCCGGCTGATGCGCTGCGCCTGGTGGCCGAGTGGCGGTTCGGCCCGGGCGCCCGCTACCGGGCCGAGGGGATCGACACCTGGGTCCGGTGGAAGGCGATCGGGTAAGTCGGCAACGAACAGGACCGGCCACTCCCCGGCCCTTTGGCGAACGACCCTGACGCTCAAGGGCAGTCACAGAGAGTGCTCACCTAACTAGCCGTACATGGGACTCTGCTCTGGCCGCTGTCACCTCGAACGGCATCTCAAGCTGAGTCGCTCATCTGAGGGTTTGCCGGACGTGAGGGCGGCCTTCGCCTGATCATGTGCTCCGACCAAGGTGCACTGACCGAGACGAAGGCCGTGAGGGTGAGTCTGCTGCCTGATGCTGTCCAGAGGGAAGCGTTCGCGCAAGCGTCACGCTTCCGGAGCGAGTTCTACGAGTGTCTGACTGCTCGACGCGATGAGTTGTTCGAGCTGATGGACGCGGTGCTTTGTGCGGACGGGGCGGTGAGGTCCCCGGTGGATCTGACGCTGCTGCCCGAACGTCGTCGTGGGCACGGAGCGATGTACGGCGGCCTGAACCGCGGCCGGATCGATGTCGATCGGCTGCGGACGGTGCTGGCCGGGCAGCCGCTGCCTCGTTTCGAGGGCGGGCGCCTGGTCCTGGCGGTCGATGTGTCACCGTGGCTTCGCTCGGACGCGCCGTGCTCGGCCGAGAGGCTGTTCTGCCACGTCTACGGCCGGGCGAAGACAGCCTCGCAGTTCAACCCGGGCTGGCCCTACTCCTTTGTCGCTGCGCTGGAGCCGGGCGCCACATCCTGGACCGCGATCCTGGACGGGGTTCGGCTCGGTCCGACCGACGACGCGACCGCGGTCACCGTCGCCCAGCTGCGAGGTGTCGTGGAGCGGCTGATCGCCGCGGGGCAGTGGCAGGCCGGGGACCCGCATATCGTGATCGTCAGTGACGCCGGATATGACGTCACCCGCCTGGCGTGGGTTCTGCGTGACCTACCCGTCGAGCTGGTTGGCAGGGTCCGGTCCGGTCCCGACCGCGTCATGCGGCTACCCAAGCCGCCCCGTCAGCCGGGAACCAACGGCCGGCCGCCCAAGCACGGCCCGGAGTTCCGCTTCACCAAGCCGCAGACCTGGCCCGAACCCGCGATCACCACGGTCACCGACACCACCAACTACGGCAAGGCCCAAACGCAGGCATGGGACCGGGTCCACCCCCCCGGCTCACCCACCGTTCCTCATGGCTGGACCACGACGGCGAACTGCCCTTGGTCGAGGGCACGTTGATACGGCTGAAGGTCGAGCATCTGTCGAAGGACCGGGATGCTCCGCCGGTGTGGCTGTGGTCCTCGAAGATCGGTGCCACTGCCGACGATGTGGATCGTTTCTGGCAGGCATTTCTCCGCCGTTTCGACCTGGAACACACCTTCCGCTTCGCGAAGCAGACCCTGGGCTGGACCACCCCAAGACTCCGCGCTCCCCAGGCGGCGGACCGCTGGACCTGGATCCTGATCGTCGCTCACACTCAGCTCCGACTCGCGCGACTGCTAGCCACCGACCTCCGTCGGCCCTGGGAGAAACCCACCGCCGCGGACCGGCTCACACCGGCCCGGGTTCGCCGGGTGTTCAGGAACATCCGCGCTCACCTCGCCTGCCCGACTCGTGTTCCCAAACCCCAAGGAACTGGTCCCGGGCGTCCACCCGGCGCCAAGAACAGACACCGGGCACCCTGCTACGACGTCGGCAAGACTGTCAAACGCCCCGAAACCCTCAAGGCCATCGGCAAGCCTGGAAGATCTTGGTAGATAAAGAACAAGCTTAGCGCCGTCTACCGTTGTGTGGTGGTTCGCCCTACAACGTGTCGGCTATGTCAATCGGTCGTGCTGGCGTGCACGGCGATGATTCGCCAGCCGTGCGTCTCGTCGTGTAGCCAAGTACGGGTGTAGCGCATCCTGGCCGAGAACGGCGCCCCGGAGACGGTCCCTTCGATGGTGCCGAGAAACCACGTCACCCCGGTGCGCCCATCGGCGAGCACGGTCAACTCCTCCTCAGCCACCCTCGTCACCACCTGCGCCCGAGTGCGGTGCACCTCCAGGTCGTCCGCCTTGGTCTGAACGTTCGCACCGAAGGTGAAGATCAGCCGATCATCCAGCAGCCGATCCAGCGCCTCGACGTCTCCAGCGAGCTGCGCGGTCTGAAGTCGGCGCTCGGCGTCCCGCAAGTCTTCCATGAGGCCCACCCTCCCAGCCGGCGCCGTATCCGAGCCAGGACGTTCACGCTCGGCTGATCTTCGCAGTCCGATCCCGGGACTCCGATCGCCGGGGAGTGGGTGTCGAGTTCCGAAGGTTTCCCGACACCCCGCCGACCTGCGCCCGCGCCACCCGGAAACCGAATAGTGGGGAGAGAAACGCCCCTCCAGAAGAGCGATTCCGGGCCCGGACCGACGCGCCGAAGGCGTCCTGCTGTTCGAGGACCTGGCGACCACCTCCAGACGCCCGCGCTGGAGCGGCCGGCGTTCGCACGTATCGCCGCGGCCGCGCACGTGGGCGACGTACAGACGGTCTCGGAGTTGTTCCGGCTCTGCCGCGACCTCATCGACATCCGCGTAGCCACAGTGGTGGGGACGTCGTCGAACTGGCGGGCGCGACCGGTGTGGTGGCGGTGCGGGACGGCAAGGACCCGGACGAGCTCGTCCTCCTGCTGAACCGCGCGGCCCTGCGCCCCGCCGAGACGAGGCGGTTCGGCGGTCGAGGAGGGTGCGCGCCCTGCAAACGGTCGGTTGGAGGGGCTACGGTCCTTTGATGACCTGGTTGACCGATACCCGGAACTCCTACGACGCCCTCGCGGCCAGCTACGCCGACGAGACCCGCGATCTGCTCGACAGGCTGCTGCACGTCCGCGCGGGGGTTGTGCTGTTCGCCGACCTGGTCCGCGCGATCGGCGGTGGGCCCGTCGCCGACGTGGGCTGCGGGCCGGGGCACACCACCGCCCTGCTGCGGGAGCTGGGCGCGGACGCGTTCGGCATCGACCTGTCACCCGCGATGATCGAGAACGCCCGCCGCGAGCACCCCGACGCGCGGTTCGAGGTCGGTTCGATGACCGACCTGGAACTCGCCGACGACTCTCTCGCCGGTGTGCTCGCGTGGTGGTCGCTGATCTACATCCCGGACGAGGCGGTGCCGGGCGTGCTCGGACAGTTCCACCGGGTGCTGCGGCCGGGTGGGGTGCTGGCCGTGGGATTCCACGTCGGTGACGAGACGAAGATCGAGACGACCGGTGACGGCGACCAGGCAGTGCAGGCGTATGTGCACCACCGCCAACCGTCCCGCGTGGCCGACTGGCTCCGCGAGGCGGGCTTTACCGTGGAGGCGCAACATCTACTGAATCCGGACGAGCCGAAGCCGGGTGCGATCCTGTTCGCCCGCCGACCCGCGGCACCGCCTCGGTAACCTCCGGCCGCGGGGCCGGGCAGGTGGTCTTCTGAGGTGCTTCCGACGAAGATTGCAGGAGGAGAGGCGTATCACCCCGGGGGGGAACGATGCTGTTCAGGCGGGAGGTTCTTGAGGGGATCGCGGGTGGGCGGATCGACCGGGTGTTCCGGGTGTGGGCCGAGCCCCCCGGGTCCGCGCGGGGAGCACTCAGCGCACCTGGGCGGGAATCATCGTCATCGACTCGGTCACGGCCGTCACCCCCGAGGAGATCACCGAGGAGGACGCGCTGCGTTCGGGCTTCGATGGCCGCGCGGCGCTGCTCACCGCTCTGTCCAAGAGCACCAAGGAGGGCGGATACCACCGCGTCATGCTTCATCTGGGCGGCCCCGACCCCCGATCGGAGCTGGCCGGGAACGCCGACCTGACCGACCAGGAACTGGCCGACCTCAAAGCCTCCCTGGACGCCATCGACACCCGCAGCCACCGCGGCCCCTGGACTCGCGAGGTCCTCCGCGTCATCGAGGAACACCCCGGGCTGCGCGCCCTGGACCTGGCCGAACACCTGGACCGCGACAAACTCCCCTTCAAGGCCGACGTCCGCCGTCTCAAAGCCCTCGGCCTCACCGAAAGCCTGGAGACCGGATACCGCCTCTCCCCGCGCGGCAAGGCCCTCATGGCTTACCTACGGTCCCTGACCGAATGATCCATCCCGGGTGGTCCTGCTGGGGCGGGGCCGGAGTTCGGAGGTGTCACGGCTTCGGACCGGGCGAGGCTCCATGTGGAGGGCTTGCGGCTGACCGGTCTGGTTGGTGAATCGGCTGGGTCAGACCTGCGCGGACTGCGGTGAGCGCGGCGTGCGTCCGCGATGGCAGACCGAGTTTATGCAGGATGTTGCTGACATGGGTGCGCGCGGTGCGCTCGCTGATGACCAGCCGCTGGGCGATCTGTTTGTTCGCGTGTCCTTCGGCGACCAGGACGAGGATCTCCCGTTCGCGCGGTGTGAGCGTGTCGAGTTGGGCGGGGCTCGGGGTGTCGGACGTTGATTGCCCGAGCGGTGGCGCCGGCGCGGTCGGACGCCGGCTGGTGGGCTCGTTACCGTGCTGACGGATCTGTGGCGGCAGGCCAGGTGCGGATGGAGGCGCCTGCACCGTCGGGTGACGCCACCTGGGCAAGGTCAGCCGACCTGTTGTGAACATGTAGTGCAGGAGCACTGCCATGCCCCAGAAGAATGCGGCCCACAGCGGCCACCAGTAGTCGGCTCCGTAGTCCTTCGGGGTGGGGGTGGGATCACGGGTTATCTGCCAAAGCCCGATCAGACCGCCGATGGGCAGGCCTGCCATCAAGGCGTGAGCACCCCAGACCGGGGCCCGCCACCCGCGTTGCGGTGGTTCCTCGTCGGGAAGGTCGTGGAGAAGCGTGGCCAGCTCGGCCCATGTGACGGCGTTACGGGCCGCTTCGGTGCGCTGTAGCAGTTCGTCCAGGTTTAGCCGACCCGCGCCGCAGTGCGTCTGCAGTCGGTCGGTGACCCGGTCCCGCTCGGTGTCGCCTACCCGGTAGTCGTGGTCCATGCCACCGTGATCCTGACTCTCGTCACCCTGATCCAGCATCATTATCCGTCTCACGCTTTCGCAGCCGCTTGGGGCGGACGTGGCACGGCCGGACAGGCGCTGCCGGACGCCGGCAGGGTCTGCGTCTGCAGGTAGCGGTTGACGGCGTTGTCGATGCATGCGCTGCGGCCGTAGACGATGTGACCCCAACCCCGGTAAGTGAGCAGTACCGCTTCGCCGCGAAGTTGCTTGGCGATGCCGGTGGCCCAGCTGTACCCGGTGGCGGGGTCGTGGCGGGCATTGATCAGTAGCAGCGGCGTCGCACTGCCACGGACCTTCAGCCGGTGTTGCGGGTTGACCGGTGCGGGCGCACCCAGGCACGCCGTGGTTCCGTACACCGCGAAGGTGCTGTACCGCATGTCGGGCGCGATTCTCGCGGTGCGGCGCAGGTGGGCGGCGTACTCGCGGTAGTCGCGGACCGGTAGGCCGTAGTCCGAGCAGAAGATCGCCAGGGGCGCGTAGGGGATCGTCCGCGCGGCCGGGGCGGCCGCCGCGGCAGGCGGACCGGCCACCAGTGTGGCGAGGACCTGCGCCAGCTCCGCCCAGTACGGGCCGCGGAAGCCCTGTTCGGCGAGATCGATGAGGGAGAACGGAGTCAGCGCGGTCTGCGGGTCGTCCGGGTGGCGCAGTTCTCCGCGCTCGGCCCGAAGCCGCAGGTCGGCGAAGACGGTGCGGACGTCTCGGCCGTGCAGGGCGCAGGTGCTGGTGCGGGTGCACCATGCCGCGAACTCGTTGAAGGAGTCCTGGACGTTCGCCGCCTGCGTATCCAAATTGGAGCGGGTGCCGAGGCTGTGGTCGGTGACGCTGTCCAGCACCATCGCGCGGATCCGCCGCGGGTACCGTTCGGCGTACTGCGCGCCGAGCAGGGTGCCGTAGGAACGCCCGCGGAAGGTCAGGGCGTCCTCGCCGAGGGCGGCCCGGATGGCGTCGAGGTCGCGTACACCGCTGAGGGTGTCCACATGGTCGAACAGCGGCCCTGTACGCGCCCGGCAGTCCTCGCGCAGCCTCCGGTTGTAGACGAGGCGAGCATCGAAGTCGGCTTGGCCGGACAGTACCGGCGGGGGTTCGTGCGCCAACAGGTCGGCCGAGCACATCACAGGATGGCTGCGGCCGATACCGCGGGCGTCGTATCCGACGATGTCGAAGCGGCGGTTGAGGTCGGTGATGAACCGGCTGCGGTTGGCCAGCACACCGTCCACGCCGGAATCGCCCGGGCCGCCGGGGGCGTCGATCAGCGACCCGATTCGGGCCGCCGGGTCGATGGCGTGTCGGCGGATCAAGGCGAGGTCGATCTTCGGCCCCCGCGGGCGAGTCCAGTCCACCGGGACGGACAGGGTGCCGCACTCGGCGGTGACGTCCTCCTCGCACGGGGCCCAGTCGATGGCCGAAGCGGTGCCCGCCGACGCCGATCCGGACAGCACCGCACCCAAGCCGGAAACGGCGGACGCGGCGACCAACGCCACGGCGACGACGATGGCACGGCGTTTCATATCAGCCCCAGTTGGTGATGCGAACGGTCCGTGCCAAGGCTGGTCGATCGCCCCATGGCGTCGCGTCGGCTGCTTGACGTAAATCAGCGAGACATGTGTCCTACGACGCCATGGGACGGCGCATCACCCGATCCTCCGTCACTCTGACCAGTGGTTTCCTTGATCTTGTAGCTACCCCGCTTCGGGGGTGCCCTGGTGGCCGCGTGCGATGGGCATGTACGTCGGGGCCGCGTCGGTGGTGAGGAACGCCAGGACGATGGCGCGCACCGCTTCGGCGTGCTCCATCAGCAGCAGGTGGCTGGCGTTGGGCAGCACGGCCAGTTCGGCGTTGGGCAGCGCCCGGTAGAGGGCCACCGTGTGGTCGAGCGTGACCAGATCGTCGTCGCCGGCCAGGACGAGGGTCCGGGGTGTCACCGCGCGCAGCTCGGTCGGGTCCAGGCTCGGCTCGGTCGCCGCCGCGTGCGCGATCTTGCCGATGACGACCGCGAAGTGGTCACGGCCGTCGGGCGACACCTCGGCGTAGGCGTCAACGAGCGCGGCGGGCATCTCGCCGTCCGCGGACGGCTTGAAGATCAGTCCGTCCAGGTCGTAGGCCGCACTGATGAGGACCAGGCGCTCGACCAGGTCAGGGCGACGCATCGCCACCCAGAGCGCTACCGTTCCGCCGGCGCTGTAGCCCACGAGCCGGGCCGGGCCGCCGACCACCCGCTCCAAGAACGCGATCGTGTCCTGCGCCATGAGCTCCATGGTGATCGGGCCGGGGGCGTCGGGCGTGCGGCCGTGGCCGCGGCGGTCGGGCAGGTAGATCGTGAACGTGTCGGCGAGGCCGTCGAGGTTGCCGGTGAAACAGCGGCCGTCGGTCAGCCCGCCGTGCAGGAGCACCACCGGGTCGCCCTCGCCGCGCTGGTCATGCCACATGTGAACGATGTCGGTCATGCACTACATACGGGACGACGGCTCCGGAGTCATCGGCAGTCCGAACAACGCGAACAGGGAGGGGTCGAGGTAGGTCGTCGTGTTCGCGATCAGTCCGTCGCGGAAGTCGATGATGGTCAGGCCGAACGCCTTCCCGTCGCGGTACTGCGCGATTGCGGGCGATCCGTTGGCCGCCGTGCGGACCAGCCGGTCATCGGCACAGGCGCCGGCCGCACCCAGCAGGGCGGCCCGGATCGCCTCCCGGCCGCCGAGCCACCAGGCGAACGGCGGCATCGACATGGTGGCGTCCTGGTGGAGCAGCGACACCAGGCCGTCGACGTCGTAGGCGGTGAACGCCTCGACGTACCGCCCGAGCAGGTCCTCGTCGACCTCGCCGCTCCCGCCCGGTGTGCGACGTGCGGACATGGTGGCACGTGCTCGTTGCAGGGCACTGTTGATCGCGGCCGGGCTGCTGTCGAGCAGCCCGGCCACCTCCTCCGCCGACCAGCAGAGCACCTCACGCAGGATGAGGACGGCCCGCTGGCGCGGCGGCAGGGCTTGCAGGGCGGCGACGAACGCCAACCGGATCGTTTCGCGCCCGGCGGCCAGCTCGGCCGGATCGCCGTCGGCGGGCAGCACATGCCGGTCGGGGACCGGTTGCACGAAGGCGGCGGCTCCCAACGGCGCGCCGAGGAAGGCGCCGGCGGGGGAGGACGGGCCGAGGTCCATCGCGAGCGCGCGCCGCTGGACGCTGCGGGTCATGTCGAGGCAGACGTTGGTGGCGATCCTGTGCAGCCATGTGCGCAGACCGGCTTTGCGCTCGTCGAAGCGATCGGCGTTCTTCCAGGCGCGCAACAGGGTCTCCTGAACGGCGTCCTCAGCCTCGGCGGCGCAGGCGAGCATGCGGTAGCAATGGCCGGTCAGGTCGACCCGATGCGCTTCCAACCGTTCCTCGAAGGCCATGCGTCCACCATATGCAGGGTCGTGGGTCGTCGGCCGAGAGGCTGGTGACCGGGCGCTGAAGCCCACGGCTGTGATGGGCGCGCTCTTGGTCAGTGGTCGTTGCCCTCGGCGGCCTGGGCATCGCCGAGCTTTTCCCCGGTGGGGATTTCGGCGAGTCTGCGGCGGCGGAATTCTCTGGGGGTTTCGCCGTAGCGGCTTTTGAAGGCTGAGGAGAACCAGGTGGAGGTGAGGCCGGCGCGGGAGGCGATGTCACTGATGCTGAGGTCGCTGCGGGCCGGGTCCTGGAGGACGTCCCTGGCGTCTCGCAGCGTTTCCTCATGGCGCAGGTCGCGGTAGGTGGTGCCGGTTTGGTGGAGGGCGTTGCGAAGGTGGCGTGGCGACCAGCCGAGCGCGTCGGCTACGGCTGCGAGCGGGACCTTGCCGGTGCCGAGATGCCGCCGTACGTACTCGCGGACGAGTCGGGCGACGTCGGTGAGGTGGGCGTCCGGCGGTCGCGTGTCCCTGAGAGCGATCATGCAGAACAGTTCGGTGATCCGATCGCATACCGCGTGGAACTCGTGGTCGGAGAGATCGTCCTGTTCGGCATGGGTGCTTCCCAGCAGGTTGCTGAGGATGCGGCCGAGACCGGTGTTCAGGTCGAGGACCAGACGCAGTGGTGTGGGCGAGCCGATGTGGTTGTCGAGTTCGGGGCGCGGGACCTGGAAGGCGTATGCCGCGGACTGCGGGACGGTGAGCCAGCAGGATTCGTCCATGCCCATCACGGAAGCGTGCCCCGGCGGGGTCCGTGTTTCGTCTTGGCCGTGCCGGACGGTGTAGACGCCGTGTTGCGGAACGACGATCCAGTAGTGCTCGTCGCCGGGGACTCTGCGGACGTGCGACGGTGTCCTGGCGGCGATCCGGTCCCCGCGCTGGTCCCAGTGCATCAGCCTGTAGCTGCCGCTTTCCTGGGCGGTGAGGTCCGCACGCCAGCTCCCCGGATTCCGGAAGCGGTGGTCCATCGGCAGGATGCTGTTGCTGAGATCGCGCCAGGCGTCGGTGTCGTCGGTGGTCCAGGAGTGGTACAGCATGGGGCCTACCTCCGCTGTGAGCCCGCACATCGCCCGGTAACCCAACGTCTCCGCACGGTCGCTGTCAAGTGTTCCCCCCTCGTCGGCCCGCCGGTCCTCTGTTTTCGTGACGTCCGACTTCTGGTTCGGGGCAGGATCCGTCTCCGGACGTGGCCGGTGGGTCCGCCCCCGGCGATACTCGGGCCCAGCCCCCGGCAGAAGAGGCCTCGGCGGGTGTGAGACCGAGGGGAATCCGTTGACGATGAGCCTGCCCGCGTTTCCCGCCCTCGACGAGAGCCCGCTCGACACCTGCATCCGGCTCCGGGAGATCGCGCCCGTGGTCGAGGTGGAGTTCCCCGGTGGCGTGCCGGCCTACCTGGCACTGACCCACAGAGCCGCACGCGAGATCCTCGCCGGGGACAACAGGACCTTCGCCCGCGACCCGAAGCACTGGCCGGCCCTGCACGACGGATCGATCCCCGAGGACTGGCCGCTGCGCGCCATCGTCCAGGGCGACCACCTGTCCACCAAGGACGGTGACGATCACCGGCGGCTGCGGGGCCTGGTCGGCAGGGCGTTCACCCCGGGCCGGGTGCAGGGGCTGGAACCGCGGATCCAGGAGATCATCGACCGGCTGCTGGACGACGTGGTGGCGGCCGGCGACGGCGTCGACCTGGTGCCCTCCTTCACCGAGGCGCTGCCGATGGCGGTGATCTGCGAACTGTTCGGTGTGCCTGAGCCGGAACGGGCCCGGCTGCGGAGGTGGACGGCCGCTCTGCTGGCGCACACCACCCCTCCAGAGGAGGCGTTCGAGACCCAGAGGGCGCTCATGGCGTACCTGTACGCACTGGCGGAGCGCAAGAGGCTGGACCCCGGCGACGACCTCACCTCTGGCCTGGTCCAGTCCCGTGACCGGGACGACAGGCTCACCACCGACGAACTGGTCGCCGTTCTGTGGCTGATGCTCGTCGCGGGACACGAGACCACGGTCCACCTGCTGGGGCACGCCATCGCCGCGCTGTCGGAGCATCCCGACCAGCTGGCGTTGGCCATGGCCGAGGACCGCTGGGGCGACGTGATCGAGGAGACTCTGCGGTACCGCCACTCGGTGATGATGACCAGCTTCCGCTTCACGCTCACCGACGTGACGATCTCGGACGTGCTCATTCCCAAGGGCAGAGCGGTCGGTGTGGTGTACCAGGCGAGCGGCCTCGATCCGGAGCGGTACGGGGACACCGCGGACCGGTTCGACATCACCCGCGAGCAGAGGGACGGTCTCGGCTTCGGCCATGGTCCCCGGTACTGCATCGGCGCCCCGCTGGCCCGCCTGGAAAGCAGGCTCGCGCTCACCTCCCTGTACCGGCGGCTGCCGGGCCTCTCCCTCGCGATCGACCCGGACGACATCCCCTACTCGCCGTCCTTCTTCACCGTGGGCCCGCTGTCACTCCCCATCCGCCTCGGCGCCGAGCGCCGCTGACCTCCCCGCCGCGACAGAACGTCCGGCGGCGCCGTGCCGGAACCGGCCGAGCCGGCGGACCTGCCGTCGCACCCCCCACCACGCACCACATGCAACTTGTAGATCTGGAGTGACCTCCGTGGAACCGACCGTGCACCTGTGCGGCAGCGTGCCGCTCGCCGATTCCGAGACCGTGTTCTGCACGGTCGCGAACACGCTCAACGGCCGTGTGCGGCGGATCCCGGACGGCGAGCCGGGTGAGCGGGACAACTGGGTCGTCTGGCAGTTGCCGAAACTCGCGGCGCACCCGGACCTGGAGACGGTGCCGCCGCCCGGCCGGGAGTACGGGCCCACGATGCGGGTACGGCCGCGACCCGGCGTCGACCCGGCGTCGGTGACCTTCGGGCCGCTCGGGTATGCGGCGGCCGCACTCGACTCCTGGCAGGTGTTCAGGCGCCTGCGCGCGGACGGCGTCATCCCACCGGACGTGCGGTTCCAGGTCAGCCTGCCGACACCGGTCGCCGTGGTCGCCGCGTTCGTCGGTGCGCATCAGGCGGAGCTCGAGGCCGCCTACGAGGCCCGGCTGCTGGCCGAGCTGGAGGAGATCCTGGCCGTGATCCCGGCCGGGGACCTGGCCGTCCAGTGGGACACCGCGGTCGAGTTCGCCGTCTTCGAAGGGGTCTATCCGGCCTGGTTCGGCACCGACCATCCGTCCCGCCTGGCCGAGATCGTGACGCGCCTGGTACGGCTCGGCACCGCGGTACCGGAGGAGGCCGAGCTGGGATACCACCTGTGCTACGGCGACTTCGAGCACAGGCATTTCGTCGAGCCTCCCGACACGTCCAAACTCGCGGCCGTTACCAGGAGCGTGGCCGATGGGCTCGGGCGGCGCTTGGACTGGGTGCACATGCCCGTCCCGCGCGACCGTGCCGACGAGGCGTACTTCGCGCCGCTGGCGACCTTGTCGCTACCGGCGGAGACCACCCTGTTCCTTGGACTCGTGCATGCCACGGACGGGCTCGAAGGCGCCGCAGCGAGGATCGAGGCGGCACGCGGGGCGGTGAAGACGTTCGGCGTGGCCACCGAATGCGGCATGGGCAGACGTCCGCCCGAACAGATCCCCGCCCTGCTCGCCTTGCATGCGTCGGTGGCCGACCTGCTCTGACGGCTCGGGATGATCGCCGCGGCCCGGTCGAAGAGGTGGCCTGGGCGTCAGCCCGTCACCGACTGGGTGTTGTGGACGGTGTCCGGGGTGGCTTCGTCGGTGAGGAAGCCGCCGGACTGGTGGTGCCAGAGGCGGGCATAAGGGCCCTCGGACTGGAGGAGCTCCCGGTGGGAGCCCTCCTCAAGGACGCGGCCGCGGTCGAGAACGACCAGTCGGTCCATGCGGACGACCGTGCTCAGACGGTGCGCGACGACCAGTGCGGTGCGGTCGCGCATCAGGTGCCACAGAGCCTCCTGGACGAGGAGTTCGCTCTCGGAGTCCAGCGCGCTGGTCGCCTCGTCCAGGAGGAGGATCGGGGTGTCTCGCAGGATGGCGCGGGCCAGCGCGACGCGCTGCCGCTGACCCCCGGAGAGCTTGACGCCTCGCTCGCCGACCAGCGTGTCGAACCCGTCCGGCAGGCTCTCGACGAACTCGGTGACGTGTGCCGCGCGCGCGGCTCGGAGGATCTCGGTCTCGGTGGCACCCGGACGGGCGAAGGCGATGTTGTCGCGCACCGACCGATGGAACATCGCGGGTTCCTGCGGGACGTACGCGATCAGGTTGCGCAGGTCGCTCTGGCGCAGCCGCGCGATGTCCTGTCCGCCGATGAGGATCCGGCCGCCGTCGACGTCCATGAGACGCAGCAGCAGCCGGGAGAGGGTGGTCTTGCCACCGCCGGACCGG
Source organism: Actinomadura sp. NPDC023710 (assembly GCF_040639875.1). NCBI lineage: Bacteria > Bacillati > Actinomycetota > Actinomycetes > Streptosporangiales > Thermomonosporaceae > Actinomadura > Actinomadura sp. NPDC023710. The sequence continues at coordinate 102,969 of NZ_JBFAGB010000012.1, read as the reverse complement.
CCCACCAAGCCGATCTTGGCGCCGCTGGGGATCTCCAGATCCAGCCCTTCGAACAGGGGTGGGCCGTCGCCGTGCGCGAAGAGCACCCGCTCGAAGCGGACCGAGGCGTCGACCGGACGCAACGGCTGCGGGTCGGGCGGGTCCACGACCGTCGGCGGCATCAGGAGCAACTCGGTGAACTGCGCGCTCTCGGTGAGCGTGCTCTCCATCCGCCGGTAGATCTGGTTGAACTCGAACATGATCCGTGTCGCGTTGGTGTAGTAGGAGAACGTCACCACGATGGCCTCCACCCCGAGGCCGCCGCGAAGCGCCACCGCGACGAGCAGACCCAGGGCGCTGGTGAGGATCGACATCGGAGCGACGATCGTGTCGACCCGCAGGTTGGCGTAGTCCCAGGAGCGCAGGGACAGGCGGTGCTGCTCGACGACCCGGCCACGGAACTCGGCGGCCTCCCGCTCCTCGGCCGCGAACGCGCGGACCGTCTCCATGTTGGTCAGCACGTCGGCGACGTGGCCCGACACTCGCACCTTGGCCGCCTCGCGCCGGTCCACCAGCACCTGCCTGCGGCGGATGAACGGGGTGACGAGGAAGCCGGTGACGACGATCAGCCCCACGAGGACGACGACCAGGAGCGGGTGGTACCGCCACAGGATCACCGAGGCGAAGGACAACGGGATCACGTTGGCCACGACCGAGAAGGTGAGAGTGTCGGCGAAGTTTTCGAAGCCGCCGGAGTAGCTCAGTATCCGTTTGGTCAGTGAACCGGCGAAGTTGTCATGGAAGAACGCGGTGTCTTTGGCGAGCAACTCGTCCATGCCGGCGATGCCGAGATATTCGATGCCGCGGCCGTTCAACCGGTTGAGGAAGTGCAGTCCCACTCGCCACAGCGCCTCGCCCGCCAGCAGCATCCCGGCGAACCCGAGAACGTAGGGCAGGAGAGCGGCGAGGTCGCTTTCCCCGCCTTCGGCCAGGTGCCCTACCAGGGCGGCGACCAGCAGCGGGGTCAGGTAGAACAGGCAGGTATTCCCGAGCGCCGGTAAAGTCATCGCCGGAAGCGAGATACGCCACTGACGGCGCAGCACACCGAGGTAATGGCGCAGGGCCAGCAGAACCGCTCGCTGCCGGGCCGACTGTACGCCCCTGGATCCACCCCGTATTTTCAGCACCGCCACCCGCCCTCCGCGCCCGCCGCTCTCCCATGCTGCCTCAGACCGTCCAGGCATGGCGAACGCATTTCGCAGGCGCTTAGATGATCATCGGGCGGCCGAGAAACAACGGCCCTTGCAGGTGGAACACGCTCAGGCCACGCGAAGTCGGACACCTGCTTCTTCCGCCTCCGAAGGCAGTCGACCTCGACAAGCCGCCGGTGGCCGCTCACATCAGCGCTGGCCGGCTGCGGCGGCACCGTCTCGTGAGTCCCCTTGCGTCCGCCCGCCCGGCTCGGACGGTCGACCCTGAAGCGCGCCCGGCACATCGGCAAGGGCGCCAATGCAAACCAGATGGAGGGATGGAAGGCATATGCCGAAACGAATCGACGTGCCCACTGACTCGCAAGTGCACCTCGACGATGTCGCGTACGACGCGATCGAAGAGGCCAACGCGTCCGGCGAGCCCGTGACGGTGGTCTACGGGAGCGCGGAGACCGTCGTCGAGCCCGGAACCAAGGACGGCCCGGCGGCGATCACCGCCCGTCTGCTCGACACGGCCGGGCACTGACACGCCGTCAACAGCGATGGTCCAGCCTGGTGGGCTGGACCATCGCGTGCACATTTGATCTTGCAGTTCACGGTGGACCCCGCCTGATCAGGAACGGACCCCCACGGTGCCGGGCTAGGCGACGACCGCGAGGAGGGCCGTGATGGACGAGGCGAGGTCCGCGTCGCCGGTCGTCGTCGATCGTTGACGGGCCTGCTCCACGGTGATGCCTCTGGTCGCCAGCCGCCAGAAGGTGTCCTGGTCCATCGAGACGCGTGCGGTCGGCTCCCCCAGGGGCTGGGTGATCTGCCATCGTGCGTCCTGCCGGACCACGCCCCACAGCCCGCCTGCCGGGCCGCGCACCTCCAGGTGAGCCGTGGCGCCGTCGGGGCGGCCGTGCATCCGCAGGGCGTGCGGCAGGCCGCGCGCGAAGACGTCCAGCACCGGAGCCATGAGATCGGGTTCGACGGCGCCCGGAACGGAGACGGCGTCGCGTACCTGCTGCTGGTGGACCCAGAACTCGGTGTAGTCGCGGCCGATGTCCAGCCAGGTCGGGCTGGCGATGTCGGTGGAGGCCCAGGAGACGTTCAGGTCGGCGGCGGCCTGGAGGTCTCGTGCCGCCCACACGGCGTCGAGTCGTGGTCCCAGGTGGTCCAGCAGTTCGATCATCAGTTGGGGGCTGAGCTGGCGGGACGCCCGGACGAACTCGTCGTTGGTGCGCGCCAGATAGGCGGGAAGCGTCTCATCATCGGCGAATATCGCGCCGCCGTACCCGTCGCGGCTGCCGGACAAGCGCCGCATGTAGTCGTTGAGCACATGGGCGACGACGTCGTGCACGTCCCAGCCGGGGCAGACCGTGGGCATGGCCCACTCGGCGGGGCCCAGGGCGCCGAGCAGGTCGAGCATGGCCTGCCGTTCGCGTGGGAACAGGGGACGAACGTCGACGGCCGGGCCAAAGATCATCATCACGTGACCCTAACGGGACCGCCGTCCTGCCCCCCACGGATCGGGTTCGTCTCGACGACCAGCACGCGCAGACGGGCGATGCTACGAACCGGTCATTATCGTCGGCATATGGAAAACCCCATACGTCCCGGCAACACCCCACTGCCTTCACTGGCGGCATGCCAGAAATACCGCCGACGACGCGAAAGTCGTCCCGCAAGATCTACTGGTTCATCGGCATCGGCCTGATGGTCACCATAGCGCTGATCGTCTCAGCTATCGGCCACCAGTCGTATTCTTCACCTCCCTCGATTTCGTCATGGCCTTCCTCTGCCGCATCACCCTCGAATGGTCCTCGTGAAGAGCAGCGCGCCGCGCCCGGCAAGCACCCTCCTCGCCGCGTGCCTCGTGGTCCGGTGGGCGAGAGCGACGGTGTCGTCCCCGACGATGTGACCGTCTTCGACGACGCGTTTCCAGCCGTGGCCAACCTCGATCCGCGTCTCCTCACGGCCCTCCGGCAGGCCGCGTCGGAAGCCGCGGACGACGGAACCAAGTTCTACGTCAACAGCGGCTGGCGCTCCCCGGCGTACCAGAATCAGCTTCTTCGCGAGGCGGTTTCCAAGTACGGATCTGAAAAGGAAGCCGCTCGTTGGGTGGCCACTGCGGCGACCTCGCTGCACGTAAAAGGGAAGGCGGTCGACATCGGACGTCCCGATGCCGCGGAATGGCTGTCGAAGCAAGGGGCCGAGTACGGGCTGTGCCAGATCTACAGGAATGAACCCTGGCACTACGAACTGCGCACCAACGCGATCGCTCAAGGCTGCCCGCGCATGTATGCCGACCCCACCCAGGACCCGAGGACGCAGCAGTGACAGGCAGTGCCCGGCGTGGCGACGCCGCTGCGGCTGCGTCCGTCCAGCGGGAGCCGGGCACGGACCGCAGGCGCGGTGAAGTGTCCGATCCGGCTGGTAGACCTTGAGGCATGGGTCCTGAGGAGTTCCTGCAGATCGTGCTCGGCTTGCCGGAGGTCACCGAGCGCGAGTCCTACGGGAACATGATCGGCTTTCGAGTCCGCGACAAGGGATTCTGCTACCTCGACGAGGCCGAAGGCGTCGTCATGCTCAAAGCCACCCGGGAGGAGCAGGGCGCCCTCGTCGCCGAAGACCCGGACACCTTCGCCCCGTCCTGGGCCAGCGGACGCTTCGCATGGCTGAAGATCAAGCTGGCCGCCGTCGACCCCGGCGAACTGAACGAACTGGTCACCGAGGCCTGGCGGCTCTCAGCCCCCAAGCGCCTCGCCGCGACCCTTCGCGCGTGAGCGACGGGCGTGGTCCCGGCAACCCCAGGCCGGCGCCTTAACACGTAGCCCCCGCCGAACACCGCCGCCACCGGGCCGAGCGCCGACACCATCGCCCTCACGACCATCGTCGCCCTGGCCGTGGCGGGCCTCACCACCCTCGGTCCGACCGTGCGGGCCTTGCGTACCGAAACCGTCAGCGCACTCACCGACCGCGCCCGCCGACCCGGCCGCGCCGTCCTGCACGCCTGCAACCCGGCGACCACACTGACCATGGTCACGGGCCTGCTGGTGATCTTCGCCCAACCCGTGAAGGGTGCCCGGGCTCCTCCATGGCGAACGTTCTGCGGGACGCTCAAGAACGCCACGTGATCCTGGGAACCCCGGCCCGCGATCTGCTGACCACCGGCTCTTCCGGTCAGATCGGGGTGGCCTTGAGGTGGCGGCCTTGGGGGGTGGGGTCTGTGAGGGTGCCGTCGTCGATGATGACTCGGCCTCCTACCAGGACTGTTCTCGGGCGGCCTGTGAGGGTCATGCCCTCGTAGGGGGTGTAGTCCGTGGCCATGTGGAGGGAGGCGGCGGTGACCTGCCATTTGGCGGACGGGTCCCAGATGGCGATGTCCGCGTCCGCGCCGGGGAGCAGGGTTCCCTTGCGGGGGTAGAGGCCGTTCGTGCGGGCCGGGTTCGCGGAGGTGAGTTCGACGAAGCGCGTGGCCGGCAGGCCGCGGCGGGCCACGTAGTCGGAGAAGATGACCGGGAGGCGGGTCTCGACGCCGGGGAGGCCGTTGGGCATGGCGCGGACGTCGGTGCTGCGCGACTCCTTCTGTGCGGTGTCGTAGCAGCAGTGGTCGCTGCCGATGGTGGTGACCTCGCCGGTGAACAGGTGCCGTCCGAGTGCCCTCACCTGGTCGGCGGAACGCAGGGGCGGGCAGCACACGAAGCGTTCGGGGTGGTCGCCCCGGTAGGCGGAGTCGTCCAGGACGAGGTGGTGCGCGACCGTCTCGCTGAACGCGCGGACGCCGCGGCGGCGGGCGGCGGCCACGAGTTCGACGGCCTCGGCGGTGGACTGGTGGACGAAGTAGACGGGCGCGTCCACCGACTCGGCGATCGCGAGGATCTCGGCGACCGAGGCGGTCTCGGCGAGGCCGGGACGGGTGGCGGCCATGTGGGGCGCGCCGATGCGGCCGGCGTCGGCGCCGCGTTGCTGGGCGTCGCCGATGATGTGGTCGGCCTCGCAGTGGACGACGACCATGCCGCCCAGGGCGGCGAGCGTCTTCATGGTGCGCAGGACGGTGTCCTCGTCGGCCATGGTCTCGCCGCGGTAGGTGGTGAACATCTTGACGGTGGGCATGCCGTCCGCGACGAGCGAGGCGAGCTGGTCGGGGACGGTGTCGTCCCACTGGACGACGCAGGCGTGCAGTGCGCTGTCGCACAGGCCCTCGGCGGCCTTGGCGCGCTGGGCGTAGGCGACGTCGGCGGGGTTCTCGCCGGGGCGCGGTATCGCGAAGTCCACGATCGTGGTGGTGCCGCCGTGCACGGCCGCGGTGGTGCAGCGGCGGTAGTCGTCCAGCGAGGTGAAGTCGCCGGACGTGAAGCCGACGTGGCAGTGCGGGTCGACGCCGCCGGGCATGACGAGGTGCCCGCTCGCGTCGATCACGGTCGCGGCGGGGGGCGCCGTGCCGGGGGCGGCGAGCGCGGTGACGCGGCCGCCCGCGATGACGACGTCGGCGGGGCCCGACCAGTTCGCCTCGACCACGGTGCCGCCGCGGACCACCACGTCGGCCTTCACCGGGCGGCCAGGTGGGCGCGCCAGCCGCCGGCGTAGCTGATGTCCGCGACTCCGGGCAGGGTCAGCGACTCGGCGCGCATGCGCATGCACAGGGAGCCGGAGCCGTCGGCGAGTTCGATCGCTCCGAGTTCCAGTTCGGGCGGCTCGCCGGGCAGCAGGTGGTCGCGCAGGATCGCGTAGGTGACGGCGTACAGCTCGCCGGGCACGGCGCGGCCGCCGGACGGGACGGGGTGGAGGCCGGGGAACTCGTCGCGGACGGAGTAGAAGCGGTAGCGGGGCGCCGTCTCGGCCGGTCCGAGGAAGTGGGCGCCCTCCAGCGCCGCGTTCAGCGAGCCGCCGGACATGGCCTGTCCGTTGACGAACATCCGCAGGGTTTCCATGGGGGCCTTCCTCAGGTGGTCTGGCGGGCTCGTTCGGCGGCCGGGTCCGGGACGGGCACGGCGTCCAGCAGCGAACGGGTGTAGGGGTGCCGGGGGCGGCGGTAGATCTCCTCGCGGGTGCCGGTCTCCACCAGGACGCCCTGGTCGAGCACCGCGACGCGGTCGCACAGGTAGTGCACGACGGCGAGGTCGTGGGCGATGAAGAGGATCGACAGGTCGAGCCGTTCCCTCAGGTCGCGGAAGAGGTTGAGCACCTGCGCCTGGACGGAGACGTCGAGGGAGGAGACGACCTCGTCGCAGATCAGCACCTTCGGTTCGACGGCGAGGGCGCGGGCGATCGCGATGCGCTGCCGCTGGCCGCCGGAGAAGGAGCGCGGATGGCGGCCCGCGTCGGCGGCGGAGAGCCCGACGGTCTCCAGCAGCGCGGCGGCCCGTGCGGCGCGTGCCCGGGGGTCCGGTTCCAGGCCGTGGACGAGCAGCCCTTCCCCGACCAGCGCGCCGGCGGTCATCCGCGGGTTGAGGGACGAGTAGGGGTCCTGGAAGACCATCTGGACGTCCCGGCGGAGCGCGCGCATCTCGCGGTGGGACGCGCCGAGCACGTCGCGGCCGCCGAGCAGGACCTGGCCGGAGTCCGGCCTGGTCAGCCGGGCGACGCAGCGGGCCACCGTGGACTTGCCGGAACCCGACTCCCCGACGAGGCCGAGCACCTCGCCGGGCGCGAGGTCGAACGAGACGTCCTTCACCACCGGACGTCCGCCGAAGCTCTTCACCAGGTTCCGCACGCTGAGGGCGGTCATCGGCCCCCTCCTTCCAGGGCCGCCGGGACGTCCGCGGCGTCGACGGTGCTCAGCCGGCGGGACGGGTCGTCGTCGATGCGCGGCACCGAGGCCAGCAGCCCGCGCGTGTAGGGGTGCTCGGGCTCGGCGTAGATCTCGTCGACCGGGCCCTCCTCGACGGGCGCGCCGTGCCGCATGACCACGACGCGGTCGGCGAAGCCCGCCACGATGCCGAGGTCGTGGGTGATGAGCAGCACGGCCATGGAGCGTTCGTCGGCGAGTTCCCGCAGCAGGGTCAGGACCTGCGCCTGCACCCGGACGTCGAGCGCGGTCGTCGGTTCGTCCGCGATGAGCAGCGCGGGTTCGGCGATCACCGCGATGGCGATGACGACGCGCTGGCGCATGCCGCCGGAGAACTGGTGCGGGTAGTCGTCGAAGCGGCGGGCGGCGTCGCGGACGCCGAGCCGGCCGAGCAGGTCGATGCCGCGCCGCCGGGCCTCCTTCTTGCGGACGCCCCGGATGAGGAGCGGCTGCGTGATCTGCCAGCCGATCGTCATCACCGGGTTGAGGGAGGCGAGCGGGTCCTGGAAGACCAGCCCGATCCGGGCGCCCCGGACGTCGCGCATCTCCCGTTCGGACAGGGCGAGCAGGTCGGCGCCGTCCAGGGTGGCGCGGCCCGTGAGGTCGGCGTCGTGGTCCAGGCGCAGGACGGCACGCGCCGTGACCGACTTGCCGGAGCCGGACTCGCCGACCAGCGCGACCTTCTCGCCCGCCGCGATGTCCAGGTCCACTCCGCGCAGGACCTCGACGGGCCCGTCCGGCCCGGGGAAGGCGGCGCGCAGGTCCCGCAGTGCCAGCAGTGGCTTCATGGCCGCCTCCCGCGGAGAGTCGGGTCGTTGCGGACGCGCAGCCAGTCGCCCACGAGGTTGAAGGAGATCGCCGTCAGCATGATCGCGAGGCCGGGGAGGGCGACGGCCCACCAGCCGTTGGTCAGGTTCCCGGCGGCTCCGGCGATCGTCGCGCCCCATTCGGCGGAGGGGACCTGGGCGCCGACCCCGACGAACGACAGGCCGGAGATGACGAGCATGACCGCCGACACGTCCAGGGTCGTCTGCACGTAGAGGGTGTCGAGGGAGTTCGGCAGGACGTGCCGGAACACCAGCCGCGGCGTGGAGACGCCCAGCGTGCGGGCCGCCTCGACGTACTCGGCGTCCCGGACGTCGCGCACCAGGGTGCGGACGAGGCGGGCGTACCCGGGCCACCAGGTGAGGCAGAGGGCGATCACGGCGGAGCGCAGGCCGGGGCCGAGCGCGGCGGCCAGCCCGAGCGCCAGGATGATCGCCGGGAGGGACAGGCCGATGTCGCAGATCCGCATGAGGACCTCGTCGACGACCCGCCCGCCGAGTGCGGCGAGCGTGCCGATCAGCGTGCCGATCAGCGTGGCGACGGCGATCACGATCACGGTCGCCAGGAGCGACACCCGCGCGCCGTACAGGACGCGGCTGAAGACGTCGCGGCCGTTGGCGTCGGTGCCGAACCAGTGCGCGCCCGAGGGGGCGTGCAGCGCCTGCGCGAGGTCGACCGCGTAGGGGTCGTGGGGCGCCAGGAAGGGGCCGACCAACGCGATGAGGACCATCAGCGCCGCGACCGCCAGGGCGGCCCGGTCCACGATGGACATGCGTCCCGACCCTGCGCGCCTCCGGCGCAGGACGGACCTGCCGCGTCCGGGGGCCGCGGAATCCTGCTTCGTCGCGGGGACGGCGGCGGTCTTCACAGTGCCGCCCCTTCCATGGCGCCCTTCTCCAGCGGTTCTCCACCGGGGACGGCCGCCGGGCGTGCCCGCGCGGGTTGGCGCAGGCGCGGGTTGAGCCAGAGCTGGACGAGGTCGACGACGATGTTGGCCAGCACGAACACCACTCCGATCACGAGCACGCTGCCGATCACCGCGTACAGGTCGTTCTGCAGGACGGCGTTGACCGCGTAGGCGCCGATCCCCTTGCGCCCGAACACCGACTCGACCAGCACCGTGGAGCCGAGCATCCAGCCGAGCTGCATGCCGAGGATGGTGCTGACCGGGACGAGCGCGTTGCGCAGGCCGTGCCGGATCACCACCCGGCGCTCTGAGGCCCCGGTCGCGCGGGCCAGCGTGATGTAGTCCGAGTCCAGCACGCTGATCATGGAGGAGCGGACGGTGCGGGCGACCACCGCGACGAACGCGGCCGCGAGCGTGACGGCGGGCAGCAGCAGGTGGGACGCCGCGTCGCCGAACGCGGCCGGGTCCCCGGCGAGCAGCGCGTCCAGCGAGGTCATGCCGGTGATCTCGGGCACCTCGCGGCCGAAGCCGAGCTGCCCGGTCAGCGGCAGCAGGCCGAGCCGGTCGGCGAACACGAGCTGGAGCATCAGCCCCAGCCAGAACACCGGGACGCCGGCGCCGAACAGCACGATGAGCCGGGCCGCGACGTCGGCGGCGCGCCCCCGGCGGTAGGCGGCGTACACGCCGAGCGGCACCGCGACCGCCACGTTGATCAGCATCGCGGCGAGGACGAGCTCGATCGACGACGGCAGCGCGCCGGCGATGTCGTCCAGGACGGGGCGCTGGGTGAACACCGATGTGCCGAGGTCGCCTTGCAGGAGGTTCCCGAGGTAGCGCGGGAACTGCTCCCAGATCGGCCGGTCGAGTCCGAGCCGCGCGGACACCGCGGCGACCTGCTCGGCGGTGGCGTTGCGGCCGGCGGCCGCCCGCGCGGGGTCGCCGGGCAGCACCTGGGTCATCAGGAACGTGACGACGCCCAGGCCGAACAGCACGACGACGCTGGTGACGAGCCGCCTCAGCAGGAAACGCGCCATGCCGTGCCTCCCCTCGCTGGAGATCTCATGGATGGTGTGCGCCGGGCCCGCGGCGTCCCTCGCGGGGGCCGGGGGCCCGGCGCGGGCGGGTCAGCCGACCTTGACGCCGTAGACGTCGACGGTCTGGTGGTGCGACGCCTGGTAGGCGTAGCCCTCGACGCCCTTGCGCAGGACGGTCACGGTCTGCGGGTTGGACATGTTGACCGACGGGACGTCGGCCGCGATGAGCTGCTGCGCCTGCTTGTAGAGGCCGCAGCGCTCGTTCTCGTCGGTGAGGGCCTGGGCCTTCTCGACCAGCGAGTCGACCTTCGGGTTGTCGTAGCCGCCGGTGTTCTGCCCGTTGTTGATGAACTTGGAGTCGAAGAGCTGGTACAGGACCGAGTCGGGGTCGGGGTTGGGCGGGAAGGCGTAGATCATGGCCAGGTCGGGCGTGGTCTTGTTGCTCTTCAGCCGTTCCACGTGCTCGGGGTAGGTGATCGCCTCCAGCTTCAGCTTGATCCCGACCTTGGCCAGGTCGGACTGGAGCAGCGTGGCGGCCTGTTCCATCTCGGCGGTCGCCTTGAGGTAGGTCATCGTGAGGGAGACGCCGGAGAGCCCGGCGGACTTCAGCGCCGCCTGCGCCTTGGCGACGTCGTACGCCGGCTGGGGGGCGGACGAGTCGAAGCAGGCCATCGTGGACGGCAGCACGCCCACCGCCTTCTTGCCGGCGCCCTTGAGGATCGAGCCGATGTGCTGGTCGTACTGGTAGGCGGACGCGATCGCCTCGCGCAGCGGCCTGCTCGACACCGGCGAGTCCTTCATCTTGAAGAACACGTAGAGCTGGACGTTGGTGTCGGCCTTGTCGACCTTGTAGCCGCCGTTGCCCTCGAAGGACTTCCAGTCGTTGGGGTCGATGTCCATCGCGATGTCGATGTCACCGGCCAGCAGCGAGCTCTTCTGCGTCGCGGCCTGCGGCAGGTACCGGAACACGACGTTCTTGGCCTGGCCGGAGAAGCCGCCCCAGTACTTGGCGTACTGGGTGTACTTCGCCTCCTGGTTGGCGGTGTAGCCGGTCAGCCTGTAGGGGCCCGAGCCGGCGTCGGCGGTGGCGAGCCACTTCTGCCCCTGGTCGTCGCCCTCGTGCGCGCCGACCAGCTTGGCGTTGAGCACGTACACGCGGGTCAGCGCGGGGATCATCGGGGCGTAGGGCCGGGCCAGCTTGATCGTCAGATGGGTGTCGTCGGTGACCGTGGTGGACTCGTAGGGCGTCAGCAGCGACGCGACCCCCACCTTCAGCTTCTTGATCCGGTCCAGGCTGTACCGGACGTCGGCCGCGGTGAGCTTCGCGCCGTCGTGGAAGGTGACGTCCCCGCGCAGGGTGACGTCGATGGAGCGGCCGTCCCCGGAGACCTTCCACTCGGTGGCCACGCTCGGAACGATCTTGTTGTTCGCGTCGTACCTGACGAGGGTGTCGTAGGCGGGACGGGCCACCTCGTCGACCGTGGAGTTGTCGGCCTGGACGGGGTCGAACGTCGCGGGCGGCTCGTTCTCGGCGATGATCAGCGTCTGGGTGCGGGCGGAGGTCCCGCCGGCGGAGCCGCCGCACGCGGCGGCGGCGAGCGCCCCCGCCGCGAGGACGGCCGTCAGCCGCAGCCCGGCGCGTCCGCGGGTGCGGAGCGGACCGGGGAACCACCTGGTCCTCGACGGCTCACCGGCCGTGACAGTTGTGTGGAGCACTGGTGTCTCCCCTTCGTGGACGTGTCCGGGCGGACGGTGTCAGGTGTCGTGCCGATCGGCGGGGGGCTGCGTCCGGCGCCGTTCGGCGCGGGCCGGGGTCTCGGTGTGGGAGCCGTCGGGGGCGATGACCAGGCCGTAGTCGCGCTCGGCGGTCTGGGCGGTGACGTAGCCGTCCAGGACGTCCGCGACGACGGCGGCGGGGTCGCGGTCGAGGGGGTCGCCGTGGCCGCCCCCGCCCGCGGTGCGGTTGACGAACCGGTCGCCGGCCCGCATCGCGGCGCGGTACATGCCGACCCGCTTCTCGCGGTCGGTTCCGGGCCACAGCGTCATCCCGCTGGGCTCGGGCTCCAGCCCGCCGTGCAGCGCCCACGGCCGCGTCTTGCTCTTCTTCTTCATCGACAGCACCTCGCCGTCGGCGAGGTAGCGGACCTCACGCAGGACGCCGACGCCGCCGCGGTAGCGGCCCGCGCCGCCGGAGTCGGGGATCAGCTCCAGCCGCTCGTGGAAGACCGTCGACTTGTGCTCCAGCACCTCGATCGGGGTGTTGCGGACAACGCTCTGCGACGGGTGCTGCTGCGCGTTGGCGCCGTCGTGGTCCCGCCGCGCGCCCCAGCCGATGCCCTCGTTGTTGCTGATGACGAAGTCGTCGCCGGTGCGCGGGTCGTGGCCGAGGGCCATGAATCCGGGCTCGTCGCCCCCGGAGGAGGCCGGGATCGAGTCGAGGACGCCCGCGAGCGCCTTGTGGATCAGCTCGAAGGCGACGATGCCGCTCCATTGGGTGAAGGTCGCGGACGGGTAGACGGCGTGGAAGAAGTTCCCCGGGTCCGCCTTGACGGTCAGGGCCCGGTAGTGGCCGGCGTTGGACGGCTCGTCCGGCGTGGTCAGCTCCTTGAAGGTGGACTTGGCGAGGCTCTCGGTGGCCCCGATCGGAAGGTTCACCGGGCCGAGCACGGCGCCGTCCGAGCCGTTGAAGTCGACCTCCATCCGGTCGCCGTCGATGGTGACCCTGACCTCCATGCGGATCAGGTCGTCGGTGATGCCGTCGTCGTCGCAGTAGTCGGCGGCGGTCCAGGTGCCGTCCGGCAGGGCGGCGACCGCCGTGCGCGCGACGCGCTCGCCGTGCTCGATGATCTGCTTGACGGCCCGGTCCACGACCTCGCCGCCGAACTTGTCCCACACCTGCGCGAGCCGGTTCTCCCCGGTGCGCAGGGCGGCGAGCTGGGCGTGGAAGTCGCCGACGGTGAGGTCCGGCAGCCGCGAGTTGAAGCGGATCAGCTCGACGACGTCGCGGACGACCTCCCCCCCGTGCACGATCCTCGTGCCGGGGAAGATCAGCCCTTCCTGGTGCATGTCGGTGGAGTCGAGGACGTAGCCCGGGGCCTTCGCGCCGAGGTCCATCCAGTGGGCGCGGACGGCGAGGTAGGCGGACGGCTCGTCGCGGCCCTCCCGGAACACCGGCGCGAACAGCATCGCGTCGTAGGAGTGCGCGCCGCTCCAGTACGGGTAGTTGAGCAGGTAGACGTCGCCGGGCGCGAGGTTCTCCCGGCCCACGTACTCGACGCCCTTGACGATCGCGTGGTCGTTGGCGCCGAGGAACGAGGTGATCCCGGCGGCCTCGGCCATCAGCTCCAGGTCCCCGTCGTAGATCGAGATGCCGAAGTCGAGGACCTCGTAGATCACGGGGTTGAACGCGGCCCGCACCAGCGTGCGGCGCATCTGCTCGCCGACGGAGACCAGGTAGTTGCGGATCACCTCGACGGTCGCGCCGTCCAGCGCGGCCGCCGCCTCTCCACTGGGCCGGGTCGTGCTCATCGGACCATCTCCTGTCTGGCTCACTGGGCCGTCTCCGGGCTGCTCACCAGCAGGTGGCCGTGGACGTCCACGGTGAGCCGCTGGTCACTGAAGATCACGGTGGTGGAGGTGCCCTCCTCGACGATCGCGGGCCCCGGCACCGCGTGGCCGGGCGCGAGGGCCTGCCGCTCGTAGACGGGGAACGGCACGGTCTCGCCGGTGGCGACGTCGAAGGCGGGGCGGCTCCCGGCGGGGTCGGGCGTGCCGGAGCCGCTGCCGGAGAGCCTGCGCAGGCCGGGCTTCGGCAGGACGCCGACCGCCCGTACCCGCAGCGTGAGGATCTGCCCGCCGTCCGGCATGGCGTGCCCGTAGCGGGCGCGGTGCAGCCCGTGGAACCGGTCGAGGATCGCGGCGGCGTCGTCCCCGGGCCGCAGGTCGATGGCCAGCGTGTGCTCCTGGCCGTGGTAGCGGACGTCCAGGCGGCGGACGAGGGTGCGGTCCTCCGGCTTGACGCCCTGGAGCGACAGCACCTCCTCGCCCTGGTTCTCCAGATCGGCGAAGGCCGGTTCCAGCTCGGCGAGGGTGGCGTCGCTGAGCGGCTTGAGCACGGTGGTGGCGAACTCGTACTCCAGGTCCGACATGAGCATCCCGAACGCCGAGAACGCCGCCGGGACCTGCGGGACGACGGTCTCGGTGATGCCCATCTCGCGGGCCAGCATCGGGCCGAGCAGCGGGCCGGCGCCGCCGAACGCCAGCAGCGCGAACTCGCGGGGGTCCAGGGCCCGCTCGACCGTGATCTCGCGGAGCGCGCCGACCGTCCGGGCGAGCAGGACGCGCAGGACGCTCGCGGCGGCCTCGGTCACCCCGACGCCGAGCGGGCGGGCGAGCCTGTCCGCCACGGCGGCGCGGGCCGCGTCCGCGTCGATGCTCATGTCGCCGCCGAGGAACGCGGCCGGATCGAGGTAGCCGAGCACCAGCGCGGCGTCGGTCACGGTCGGCTCGGTGCCGCCGGCCCGGTAGGCGACGGGGCCGGGCACCGCGCCGGCGCTCTGCGGCCCGACCTTGAGCAGCCCGTGGTCCATCCAGGCGATCGAGCCGCCGCCCGCGCCGACCGTGCGGATGTCGAAGATCGGGATGAGCAGCGGGAAGCCGTCGATCGCGGCCTCGTGCACCTCGCCGGGGGAGCCGTCCTCGATCACGCAGCAGTCCACGCTGGTGCCGCCGACGTCGAACGAGATCAGCTTGTCCCGGCCGAGCTCGCGGGCCAGGAACGAGGCGCCGACCACGCCGCCCGCCGGACCCGACAGGACCGTCATCAGCGGCGCGCGGCGGGCCAGCTCGGCGGTCATCGCGCCGCCGCCCGACCGCATGATGTGCAGCGGGCGGGCGAGCCCGGCGTCGCCGAGGCGTCCCTCCAGGGCCCCGATGTAGTCGCTGAGGACGGGCCGGATGTAGGCGTCCAGGGTCGCGGTGCTCGTCCGCTCGTACTCCCGGTACTCCCGGCTGATGTCGGTCGACACCGAGATCGACACGTCCGGGTGGGCGTCGCGCAGGATCTGCGCCGCGCGCCGCTCGTGCGCGGGCTCGGCGTAGGAGTGCAGGAAGCAGACGGCGAGGGAGCGCAGCCCGTGCTCCTCGACCAGGATCCGGCCCGCCTCGCGGACGGCGTCCTCGTCGAGCGGCTCCACCTCGGCGCCCTGGGCGTCGATCCGGCCGGGCACTCCCGTCCGGTGCCGGCGCGGGACGAGCGGCGGCGGGGGCGCGTAGGCGAAGTCGTACATGTGCTGGCCGGGCACATTGGCGCGGGCGATCTCCAGCAGGTCCCGGAACCCGGCGTTGGTGATGATCCCGACGTCGGCGCCGCGGCGCTGGAGGATGGCGTTGAGCCCGAGCGTGGTGCCGTGCACGAACGCCTCGACGTCGTCCAGCCGTCCGGCGAGCCCGCCGACGGCGTCCAGGACACCCCGCGCGGGGGCGTCCGGAGTGGTCGGGGCCTTGTGCAGCCGCAGCTCGCCGGTCCCCTCGTCGTAGGCGATGGCGTCGACGAACGTGCCGCCGATGTCGACCGCGAGCCGGGTACGGGGCGAGGACGTCACAGGGTGCCTCCGGGGGCGTCGGCGGCGGCCCGTCCGGCCGGCGCGGCGGGCAGGTCGTCGCGGACGACGCGTCCGCCCTGCATGACGAAGGGAATGCGGCGCAGCGCGGACAGGTCCGAGAGCGGGTCGCGGTCGGTGACGATCAGGTCGGCGAGCAGGCCCTCCTCGACCGCCCCGGCCTTGCCGTGCAGGCCGACGAGCCGGGCGGCGTCGCTGGTGCCGGCGCGCAGCGCCTGTTCCGGGCTCAGCCCGGCCTCGGTGAGGAACTCCATCTCGCGGACGGCGACGACGGTGTCCTCGATGGGCTCGCCCGGCGGGTAGTCCGTGCCGGCGAGCATGGTGATCCCGGGCGCGCCCGGGTCCCGCGGGTCGGCGATGCCCGCGGCGACCGCCCGGCGGATGCTGGCGAGGTGGCCGGGGCCGACCTCCAGGGCGCGCTGGATCTGCCACTCGCTGAAGGAGTGCTCGGCCATCCAGTCGGGGCAGCGGGTGACGCACAGGGTGGGGGTGAGGAAGACGCGCCGCTCGGCCATCTCCTTCGCGGTGGCGTCGTCCAGCTCGTAGGCGTGCTCGTAGCCGCGGACCCCGGCGGCGAGCGCCTCCCGGATCGCCGACCCCGACCCCGCGTGCGCGGTGACGTAGGTGCCGTGCTCCTGCGCGGCCCGGACCACCCCGCGCATCTCGTCCAGCGTCATCTGGGCGCCGGTGAACGACTCGCCCTCGTGCGCGATGCCGCCGGTGATGAACACCTTGATCAGGTCCGCGCCCGCGGCCAGCTCCGTGCGCGCCGCGCGCAGGAAGCCGTCGTGGCCGTCGGCGTAGGAGCAGGCGGAGCCGTGGCCGTGGCCGCCGGTGGTGGAGACGGCGCGGCCCGCGCCGATGATGCGGGGCGCGTCCACCCAGCCCTGCTCGACGCCGGTGCGGACGAGCAGGTCGGCGCGGTTCTGCTCGTGGACGCAGCGGATCGACGTGACGCCCGCGTGCAGCGCGTCCTGCGCCCGTGACAGGGCCCGCATCGCGGTCAGGCCGGGGCTCTCGGCCTCGTCGGTGGCGGAGAACGGGTACACGACCGACAGGTGCGTGTGCACCGAGATCAGGCCGGGCAGCAGGTACCGGCCGCCGAGATCGACGCGCTGGGCGCCCGGCTCCGGCGCCTCGGTGGTGATCTTCTCGATCCGGCCCGCCGCGACCGCGACGTTGGCGTTGCGGCGGACCGTCCCGCCGAGCACGTCGACGACGTGCCCGCCGGTCAGCCAGAGGGTCCCCTCCCGCGGCACGGGACGCCGCGCGGTGGTCGTTGTCGGCACCGCTGTCTCCTCTCTCATCGGGCCTCCTCATAAGGCGCGGCGGGCGCGGCGGGCTCCAGGAGCCGGTCCGGCCCGAGGTCGCGGACGTCGACCGGGGTCGGCTTCCCCTCGACCAGGCAGCGCAGGGTCTCGCCCCACAGCGGGGCGAACGTGAAGGCGTAGGTTCCGCCCGCGACCAGGAAGCCGGGCGCGCCCGGCACCTCCCCGATCACCGGCATCTCGTCCGGGGTGGCGGCCAGGGGGCCGGCCCACGTCCGCAGCAGGCGCAGGTCCCGCACGAACGGCAGGACACGGGCGGCCTGGGCGACGTTGCCGAGGACGCTGGACAGGCTGACCGGGCTCCGGCCGTCGGGTTCCAGCCGCAGGGCGGGCCAGCCGCCTCCGATCAGCAGGTTCCCCGCGGTGACCTGCTTGACCGACAGGCCCTCGCCGATGTGCTGGACGAGGTACCGCAGCGTCTCGGGCAGCCGCACGGTCACGTGCATCTGGATGGCGACGGGCGTCATCCGCAGGCCGATCCCCGCCAGCGCGGCGATCTCCCCGAGCCAGGGCCCGGCCACGTCGACCACGTGCGGGGCCTCGACGGTGAGGTCCCCGGCGGTGACCCGCCAGCCCGATCCGGAACGTTCCACGGCGCGGACGGGGCAGAACGGGTGCAGCCGGGCTCCGTGCCGCACCGCCGCCGCCAGGTAGGCGGGGGTGGTCAGCAGCGGGTTGGCGTACCCGTCCAGCGGACACCAGGTGGCCGCGGTGACGGTGGGGCCGAGCAGCGGCAGCGCGGCGCGGGCCCCGTCGCCGTCCAGGACCTCGGTGCGGATCCCGGCCCGTTCCTCCCACGCGTGCTTGGCGATCAGCTCGGCACGCTGCTCGGGCGTCTCGGCGATGGTGAAACCGCCGCTGCGGCGCAGTTCCACCGAGGCCTCCAGCTCCGCCTCGACCGAGTTCCACCGGTCGCTCGCGGCACGCTGGAGGGGCAGGAACCGGGCGCTGTCGAGCGGGACCTCCTGCCCCGGCCGCCGGGTGTGGACGGCCTGAACGTGCAGGTTACCCGCTGTTGTGCCCGATCCCTCCCGGCCCGGAGCGCCGCGGTCCAGGACGATCACCCGGTGCCCGCCCCGGGCGAGATGGAAGGCCGCCGCGCCGCCCAGCACCCCGGCGCCGATCACGACCACGTCGGCGGTCTGCGCGCTCATCCGTCGCCCCCGTCCTGCTCGCCGAGCGCGAGCAGCGTCTCGACGGGCACGGGGCGGACGGGCTGGCGCGCCGGGAAGACCGGGACGCCGCACCGCGACCCGCCCGCGGGCGGGGCCTCCGCGGCGTCGCGGACGAGACCGGCGACGGCGAACCCGCAGAAGCGGCCCTGGCAGGGCCCCATCCCGGCGCGCGACCAGGACTTCGCGGCGTTCAGATCGCCACCGGCCCGCTCCCCGGCGGCGGAGCGCACGGCGGCGGCGGTCACCGCCTCGCAGCGGCACACGATCGTGTCGTCGTCCAGGGTGGCTGCGAGCACCTCCTGCAACCGGGCAGGGCTCGGGTACAGGGCGTCGCTCATCGCCGTGAACCGGGTGAGCGCGCGGCCCTGCGCGGCGAGCCGGGCGATCTCCCGGGGACCCGGGGCGGCGGGGCTCCCCTCCCGGAGGAGGATGTGCGCGGCGGCCATCGCCCCGCGGACGCGGGCCCGGTGGACGCCGCCGACGCCCGCCGCCTCACCGACCACGTACACGCCGGGGCGGCTCGTGCGGCCGAAGGCGTCGGTGACGGGTTCGGCGTCGCCGGTCACGGCGTCGGCGCTGATCTCGCAGCCGAGCAGGCGGGCCAGCTCGGTCTGCGGCCGGAAGCCGTAGCCGACGCAGAGGGCGTCGACGTCCAGCGTCCGCAGCGGCCGTCCCGGATCACCGGTGGCGGCGAGCGTGACCGACGTGACGCGGTCACCGCCCGCGGCCCCGCTCACCACGCGCCCCTGCCAGAGCGGAACGCGCGCACGGGCCAGGCGCGCCACGTATCCCGCCAGCTCGCGGAGCCGGGCGGGATGCCGCAGCGCCGGGGCGGCCCGCAGCGACGGCCGGTAGGGGTGCCCGGCCTCCGCCACACCGACCACGTCGGCGCCGGCGGCCAGCAGCGAGCAGGCGACGGGCAGCAGGAAGGGGCCCGACCCGGCGACCAGCACCCGCCTGCCCGGCGGGGTGCCGTCGGCGGCGGCCAGGTGCTGGGCGAACCCGGGCGTCGTGACGCCGGGAAGCTGCCAGCCGGGGAACGGGTGGGTCCGTTCGTAGGCGCCGGTGGCCACGATCACGTGGCGTGCGCGCAGCCGGACCGGAGTCCCGTCCGGGCCGGTGGCCAGGAGCGTCCGTCCGTCGTCATCGACTCCCCAGACCAGGTGGCCCGTCAGGCAGTCGACGCCGAGGCTCCGCACGTGCGCGATCAGCCGTCCGCCCTCCGGGCGGTGATCGCCGTGCTCGCGCAGCACGGCGGGCGACGGGCGGCGGTAGTACTGGCCGCCGAGCTCGGGCTGCTCGTCGACGAGGGTCACGCCGAGCCCGGCGGCGGCCAGCCGGGCCGCGGCCGACAGCCCCGCCGGGCCGCCGCCCACGACCAGCACGTCGCGCGAGGCGGTCATCGGACCGTCCCCGTCTCGATCGCCATGCCGGGCAGGACCCTGGTCAGGCACGCCCGCACACCGGGCCGTCCGTCGACGGTGACCTCGCACTCGAAGCACACGCCCATCCCGCAGAACGGCCCGCGCGGCTCCCCGCTGACCGGGTTGTCGCGCAGCCGCCAGCGGCCGGCGGCGACGAACACGGCCGTCAGGGACGCGCCCGCGGCGGCGTCCACGGGTTCCCCGTCGATGGTGATCCGGGTGCCGGTGGTCACGGCCGCGCCCCGGCCGCGTCCCGCTCCCGCGCGAGGGCCTTCGTCAGGCCGGACTCCTCCAGGACCGCGCCGATCGCCTCCAGCGCGACGCCGGTGACCGGCCGCAGCGGGGGGCGGACGTGCCCGCCCGGCTGCCCGAGCAGGGACATGGCCCCCTTGAGCTGCGCGATCGGCGAGCCGAACACGCCGCTGTAGTCGGGGCGGATGAGCCGTCCCGACAGGCCGGTGTAGCGGTCCGCCCAGGTGCGGGCGGCGGCGCCGTCGCGGCGCGCGACCGCTTCGTAGTACGGGACGGCGAACGGGGCGCCGAGCCCGCCCCCGTCGATGTTGCCGTCGCCGCCGAGCTCCAGCAGCACGGCCAGGCCGCGGCGGTGCAGGAAGCTGCCGAAGACGCGGACCCGGTCGGCGACGGCCTCGACCGTCGCGAGCATCCGCAGCCAGTCGCCGGTGCTGTCCTTGATCGCGGCGACGTGGGGCAGGTCCGCCAGCCGCCGGACCAGGTCCGGGTGGTCGCCGATGTCGACGGCGACGCCGCGCGGCCAGTTGTAGACCATGAACGGCAGGTCCGTGGCCGCACTGACCTCGGCGAAGAACGCGAGGAGCTCCTCCGGCCCCGGGTGGACGTAGGGCGGCGGGGTGGCGAGCACGCCGTCGGCCCCCGCGTCGGCGGCGTGCCTGGCCAGCCCGATCGCCTCGGCCGGGGTGTAGGCGGTGACGCCGACGACCACCGGAACCCGGCCGGCCACCTCGGCGACGGCGATCTCGGCGACCCGCCGGCGCTCGGCCGGGCTCTGGCCGAACCACTCGCCGGTGCTGCCGTTGACCAGCACGCCGTGCACGCCCTGCCGCAGGTACAGCCGCAGCAGCGCACGCCAGGCGTCCTCGTCCAGCGCGCCATCCGCGGCGAACGGCGTGGGCGCCGCCGGCCAGTAGCCGTGCCATGAGACGTCGTCGCGATCCAAGATCTTTCCCCGAGTCTGTAGAGCTCATCCCGCTGGGATCGGTTGCACAAGGTTGCGGCAGAGCCAACTCGGGTGTCAAGAGTCGTCTTCTTCCTTTTTGTTGCCCTGCCCTCCCCCGTCGTCCTGTGGCATGATTGGCCCGCCAGTGGGATCGATTGCAGAAGCGGAGCACGATGAGCGTCACCCTGAAGGACGTGGCCGCCGCCGCCGGCGTGTCCCGCAGCACCGCCTCCCGGGCGCTGAGCGGCTCGTCCTTGATCGCCGCCGAGACGCGCGCCCTCGTCGAGGACGCCGCCCGGCGGCTGGGCTACCGGCCGAACCGCGCGGCCAGTTCGCTGCGGTCCCGGCAGTCGCACCTGATCGGGCTCGTCGTCGGCAACCTGGTGAACGCCTCGTTCCACACCGTCGCCGAGGTCGTCCAGCGCCGCGCCGCGGCCGAGGACTACCAGATGATGCTCTACATCACCGACGCCGACCCGCGCCGCGAGGAGACCATCCTCAAGACGCTCGGCGAGCACGGCGTGGACGGCCTCATCCTGATCGGCACCGGTTCCAACGCCGCCGCCTCCAACGCCCTGCTGGCGAGCGGCACCGCCGTGGTCAACCTCATCCGCGGCGCGCCCGAGAGCGCCGCCCCGACCGTGCTCGCGGCCGACCGCGACGGCGCCCACGAGGCGACCCGGCACCTGCTGGACCTCGGCCACCGCCACATCGGCTACATCGGCGGGCCGTCGGACACCAACTCCGGGCAGGAGCGCTTCGCGGGATACGAGCAGGCCCTGCGCGAGCGCGGCCTGGAGGTCGACGAGCGGCTGGTCGAGCGCGGCCCGTTCGAGCCGGCGTTCGGCTCCGACGCGACCGACCGGCTGCTGCGCCGCGCCCCGGAGACGACCGCCCTGCTGGCGGCCAACCACGAGGCCGTCTTCGGGGTCCTGCCCGCCCTCGTGGCCGCCGGGGTCAGCGTCCCCGACGACCTCTCCCTCATCTGCTACGAGGACATCAGCTGGCTGCGCTGGTGGCACCCACCCGTCACCGTCGTCGACAACGGCGCCCGGGAACTGGGCGAACTCGCCATGGACCTGCTCCTCCAGCAACTGGAACGCGGCCGGGGCAACGTGCCCCCCGCCCGAAACGGCCGCACCTACCGCGTAGGAGCCCAACTCGTCCAGCGAGGCTCCTGCGCCCCACCCCGAGCCCGCTGACCCACCCGCCAGACCGCGCGCCGTGACACGCGGGGCCCGGCGTCAGTCGAAATGGATGCGCCTGGTGTCGGAATTCGTCCCGGGCATTCGGACGGAGCCCCGGTGGGCTCTCATGTCGACCCCGCCGACTCGGCGCCGACGACGCCCGGGCCTTTAAATAGACAGCGATGTTTGTTAGCTTGGGCCGTCTGTTACGTGCGTGCCGGGTGGGGTGCGCTTGTGCCGAGGTCGCTGGAGCGGGGATGGGGCTGGTCAGATCGATCGCCGTCGTGGTCGCCGCCGTGGCGGGGCTGGGGCTGGTGGGGCCGGTCGCCTCGGCGAGCGGTCCGGAGTACTACCTGGCGCTCGGCGACTCGTTGTCCGTGGGCGTGCAGGCCGGTGCGGGGAGGACCGATCAGGGTTACACCGACCGGCTCCATGCCGCGTTGAAGGCGCGGAATCCCCGGTTGAAACTGGTGAAACTCGGCTGCCCTGGGGAGACCACCACGACGATGCTCAAGGGCGGCATCTGCCGGTACGCGGCCGGCTCCCAGACGGACGCCGCCGAAGCCTTTCTGAAGGCGCACCCTGGCCACGTCCGGTACGTGACTCTGGACATCGGGGCCAATGACACCAACGGGTGCCTGCCCGGCGGTGGCGTCGACGCGGGCTGCGCGCTCCAGGGCGTGGGCTCGCTGATCGTCAATCTGCCCCAGATCACCGCGCGGCTGCGGCTGGCGGGAGGCGGCTCCCCCCTCTACACCGCCATGAACTACTACAACCCCGGCCTGGCGTCCTGGGTGTCGGGCGGCAGGGCCGCCGCCCTCGCCTCGATTCCGGTCATCGACACCTTCAACGCCTACGAGCACGGCGTCTACGTGGCCGCCGGGTTCAGGGTCGCGGACGTCAACGGCGCCTTCGCCGGACACGACCTCACCGAGGTGCCGGCCCCTCCGTACGGCACCGTCCCCCGGGCCGTGGCACGGATCTGCGCGTGGACGTACCAGTGCAGCGACGACGACGGCCATGCGACGGCGGCGGGGTACCAGGAGATCGCCGATGCCTTCCTCAAGGTCGTGCCGACCATGTCCACCGAGCGGGCCCCCGGTACCGCCTGACCCCGCGGAGGGTGTCGCAACAGAAAGACAGGGCCGTTCAGGTGATAGCGGACCCTTCTGGGCGCGCTATAACATTGTCATGTCCAAGACGTCGGCAGGGTCCCGCGAGAAGCTGATCGAAGCCGGGATGCGGCTGCTGGAGGAACGGGGTCCCGAGGCGCTGAACGCGCGGGGGCTCGCCGCCGAGATCGGGGCGTCCACCATGGCCGTCTACACCCACTTCGGCGGGATGGCCGGGCTGTACGAGGCGATCGGGCGGGAGGCGTTCGCGCGCTTCGAGCGGCACCTGCGGCAGGTGCCCGACACCGACGACCCGGTGACCGACCTGCTGGTCCTGGGGCTGGCCTACCGGGAGTTCGCGATGGCCAGCCCGCAGCGCTACCGGCTGATGTTCGGGATCGCCTCGCCGGGGGCGCTTCCATCGTTCGGGCACGACCTCACCGCCGAGGGCACGCCGGCGACCGCCGCCGAGGTGAACGACGCCTTCGCGCTGCTGCCGCGGCTGGTGCGGCGCGCCATGAACGCCGGGCGGATCCGCCGGGACGACCCGGTCCTGGTGGCCGGGCAGATCTGGTGCATGATCCACGGCTACGTGCTGCTGGAGAGCACGGGGGTGTTCGGCCAGGAGAGCCGCGGCGTCCTGCACATCCTGGGCCCGCACGTGATCAATCTGCTGGTGGGGCTCGGGGACGACCGCGCGGCGGCCGAGCACTCCGCCGGGCAGTCGCTGCTGAACGTCGAGGCGGCCGCGGCCGTCGCACCGGAGCCCGCGCCCCGCCGGGGCCGGCGGCCGCGCCCCGCACAGTGACGTGACGATCGCCACGCCGATGGTCCGAACCAATCGCCGCACCGGGCCATCACATAGTAATAACCTACCCATTACAAAGTTATGCCAAGGTCCGTTGCGCTCCCCTGTACGCGCGGATCGTCCTTGATCAGCAGTTCGAAGAGATCGGTCTGATGATGGCGATGGCGATGACCTCGGACACGACGCCGGACCCGGCCCCCCGCCTGCTCGACTTCACCGTGCTGGGCCCGGTCCGGGCGTGGCGCGGGGCGACCCGGCTCGACCTCGGCCCCCTCAGGCAGCAGGCCCTCCTGGCCGCCCTGCTGCTGCGCCCGGACATGACCGTCAGCCAGCGGGAGCTGCTCGACGGCGTCTGGGGCGTCGAACCGCCGGGCTCGGGAAGCAAGATCGTGCCGGTGTACGTCCACCGGCTGCGCCGCTGCCTCGGCACGCTCGGCGAGCACGCGCAGGAGTCGGTGATCGCCCGGGAGCGGGGCGGCTACCGCTTCGTCAGCCGGGGGACGGCGGTCGACCTGATGCGGCTCGACGAGACCGCGGACGAGGCGGCCGCCGCCAGGAGGTCCGGCGATCTGGCGGCCGCGGCGAGCGCCTGCCTCGATGCCCTCGCGCTGTTCCAGGGCGAGCCGCTGGCCGGGCTTCCGGGGCCGTTCGCGGAGGCGGAACGTCTGCGGCTGGAGGAGCGCAGGCTCTCCCTTCTGCAGGAGAAGATCGAATGCCAGTTCCAGCTCGGCAGGTTCGTGGACGCCGTCGGTGAGCTGCACGCCCTGATGCCCAAGCACCCGCACAGCGAGTCGCTGACCTCGCTGCTCATGCGCGCGCTGTACGGGAGCGGCCGCCAGGCCGACGCGCTGGCCGCGTACTCGCACCTGCGCCACCGACTGGTGGAGGACCTCGGGGTGGAGCCGGGCGAGCGGCTGCGGCGGGTACATCAGGCGGTTCTGCGCGGTGACGACGCGGCCCTGGACCTCGTTCCGCGAGACGAGGCCGGGCGGGGGGCGAGCTCGCCGGTTCCGTCCGCGCGGCGCGTCCCCGACGAGCTGCCCGCGGAGGTCGGTGAGCTGGTCGGGCGGCAGGACGAGCTGGCGCTGCTCACCGGCGGGGGCGGGCCCGCGGTGGTGGCGGTGGACGGGGTGGCGGGCGCCGGCAAGACCGCGCTCGCGGTGTGCGCCGCGCGTGCGCTGCGCCGCGACCACCCGGACGGCTGCCTGTTCGTCGAGCTGCACGGGCACGACGAGCGGCGGGACGCGGTGCCGCCGGAACGCGCGCTGCGGCGGCTGCTGCGGGCGGTCGGCGCCGGGAACGCGTCCGGCGACCTGGACGAGCTCGCGGCGTCCTGGCGGAGCGCGACCGCCGGGCTGCGCCTGCTGCTGGTCCTCGACGACGCGTCCGGCGCCGACCAGGTGCGCCCGCTGCTCCCCGCGGGAGCGGGCAGCCGGGTGCTGGTCACCGGCCGCCGGCGGCTGGTCGGGCTGGACGTGGACCGCCGGGTCTCGCTGGGGGGACTCACCCGGCAGGCGGCGGAGGCGCTGCTGACCCGGATCGTGGGCGCCGAGCGCGCCGCCGCCGAGCCGGTCGCCGTGCGGGAGCTGGCGGCCATGTGCGACCGGTTGCCTCTGGCGCTGTGCATCGCGGGCGCGCGCCTCCAGAGCCGCCCGTCCTGGGCGATCGGCCATCTGGTGCACCGGATGGCCGACGCTCGGGGCCGCCTGGCCGAGCTCACCGCGGAGGACCGGAGCGTGGAAGGGGCGTTCCGGCTCTCCTACGACCGGCTTCCGGCCGCCGAGCGGCGGGCGTTCCGCGCGCTCGGAACGGCTCCGGACGGGCGATCCGGCCATCGGGCGCTGGCGGCCGCCCTCGGCTGGGCCGCCCAGGGGGCCGAGCGGGCGCTCGAGAACCTGGTGGACGCGAACCTCGTGCAGCAGCCGTCCGTCCACCAGTACCGGCTGAACGGACTGCTCGCACTGTTCGCGCAAGAACTCGCCGCGGAGGAGTCACAGACCCCGGGCATGGCGGGCCTGGTCGCCGTCGCAGGCACGCCTTCCCGCCTTTAGCCGCCGTTCGTCGTCCATTTCTCCGGCAGCACGCGCCGAACGATTCCCAGAAGCGTTCGGCGCGTTTTCGGCATGTCCATGGAATGCCAGGCCGATACGACGGGCAAGGCGGCCTCGATATTCGCTTGTCATCGTAATGTCAACGGGTCTCACTAGCGTCGCGGACACGATCGTCGAATTGTCTGGGAGACCGAATGCGAAGTCGGAAGTTCCTTGTCCGCGCCGGCGCGACGCTGGTGGCGGCGGCCGCCACCGTGACGGCGGTGACGGTGGGCGTGCAGGACCGGGAGGCCACGGTCGGCTCGGTCGGCGCGAAGACCGGGACCGGTAACGAAGTGCGGGCCGGCGCCCTCCTCCAGGAGCGCGTGGCGAAGGTCCAGGCGGAGCAGAAGCTGCCCGGCATGATCGGGATGGTCCGCAGCGGCACCAACACCCAGTATGCCGCGTCCGGTTACGGCGACATGTTCCGGCGCGTGCCGGCCGACCCGAAGGCGAAGTTCCGCATCGCCAGCAACACCAAGGCGTTCGTGGCCACGGTCCTGCTGCAGTTGGAGGCCGAGGGCAAGCTGTCCATGAACGACACCGTGGACCGGTGGCTGCCCGGCCTGGTCGCGGCGAACGGCAACGACGGCCGCAAGATCACGATCCGGCAGCTGCTCAACCACACCAGCGGGCTCCCCGACTACCTCAACGACCTGTGGATCTCGGGGTCCTACGTCGTCGACATCAACCCCCACAAGCGGTGGGATCCGCGCGCTCTGGTGAAGGTCGCCACGTCCAAGAAGTCGCTGTCGGCGCCCGGCACCAAGTTCAACTACGCCAACACCAACTACATCCTCGGCGGGTTGATCATCCAGGCCGCGACCGGGCACCACCCGGCGGCCGAGGTGAGCAGCCGGATCATCAAGCCGCTCGGCCTCACCGACACCACCTTCCCCGAGGCCGACCCCAAGCTGTACGGGAACTGGCTGCACGGCTACTTCACCATCCGGGACATCTCGTTCTCCAACGTCCAGGTGCTCGGTGCGGCGGGCGCCATCGTGTCCACCCAGGAGGACCTCGCCGACTTCACCCGCGCGCTCGCGTCCGGCCGCCTGCTTCCCCCCGCGCAGCAGCGGGAGTTGCAGCAGGTCGCGTCCGACAAGCCCTACGGCCTCGGCGTGATCATGGCGAAGACGCCGTGCGGCACCGCGTGGTCGCACAACGGCGCCGCGCTCGGCTACTTCAGCCAGTGGTTCACGAGCCCGGACGGCAAGACCCAGGCCGTCGTGGCCACCAACCGCTACAACATGATCCCCGGCAAGGCCGAAACTGCGGTCGTCAAGGCCGCCCAGGACTCCTACTGCGCGCTGAAGGGCCAGTGATGAGCTCCGGACTGCATGCCAGAAAGCCGATGAGGCAGCGCTACCGCAGGTCGGCCATCGCGGTCGCGGTGGCCGGAGCGGTCGCGGCCGCCGCCGCGGTGCCGCTGCTGAACACCGACGGGACGGTCAACGCGGCGCGGACGTCCGAGGCCATGTCCTGCACACCGATCAAGCTGATCGTCGTGCCCGGCACCTGGGAGACCACGTCGGCCGCCGACCCCGACACGCCCGTCGGCATGCTCCGCGGCGTCACCGAACCGCTGGAACAACGGTTCGGTGACCGGATATCCGCGTACTGGGTCGGCTACAACGCGACCGCGTTCGACCAGGGCAAGACCTACAACGACTCCAAGCAGACCGGGATCGACGCCGCCCGCAAGGCGATGACGGACATCGCCCGTGACTGCCCCGGCACCCGGTTCGTCGGGCTCGGCTTCAGCCAGGGCGCGGACGTCAACGGCGACATCGCCGCCCAGATCGGGGCGGGACAGGGTCCGGTCCCCGCGGCCTCCTACATCGCGGGCGGAGGCGCGGCCGACCCCGGCAGGGGGACCAAGGGCGAGGTGAACCTCGGCGATCCGCTCCCCGGCACCAGGGGCCTCGCCGGGCCGCGGCCGCAGGGATTCGGCGAGCTGTCCGGCCGGGTCGCGAACGTGTGCCTCAAGGGCGACCTGTACTGCGCCCTGCCGGAGGAGAACGAGCTCACCGCCACCCTCGGCACCGTGCTGAGCCGTGTCGGCCTCGCCAACCTCCAGGGCTCGGCCGAGCGCGAGCTCTCCACCGACCTCGGCACCGCCAACGGCAAGCCGGCCGACCTCACCGCCGTCCCCACCGGCCTGAAGACGCTGACCGGCCAGGCGCGCGGCAAGGACACCACCGGGGCGGCCGGCACCGCCGGCGAGCTGGCGAAACTCGTCGGCCCGCTGCAGACGCTCACCCGCCTGGTCGCCAACCCCGTCCTGGTGAACACGCTGCTGAACTCCCCGCCCGGCTCGCAGAACCACATGGCGGGCCAGGTGCTCCAGGCGCTGTCCAACACCGACCTGGTGGGACTCGCCACCGACCTCGACGCGGTGCAGGCCGCCGCGAAGGCGGGGGACACGGCCGCGCTGGCACGGGCGGCGCTGGCCGCCGCCGCCAAGGCCGCGCCGCTGACCGGGCTGCCCTCCGACCAGGTGGCCAAGGTCACCAAGGTCATCCAGGGGCTCCAGCCCGTCGCGCTGCTGGCCCAGGCGAGCAACGTCATCGGCGGGATCAGCAGGATCGACTACCGCGGCATCCAGCGCGCCGCGCGGGCCGTCCCCGTGTACGCGCAGCGGGGCGACACGCGAGGCGTCTACCGTTCCCTGGTCGCGATCGAGGACCGGCTGATGCCGCTGGCCGAGACGGCCAACCGGGTCGACCTCACCCCCCTCGCCGCGCTGCTGGCCATGTGGCCCCCCGGCTCCCCGGAGCGCGCCGTCGGGGAGGCCCTCGCCGTCCTCGACCGCGTCGACTGGGTCCGGATCACCCGCGACCTGCGCGCCATCCAGAACAAGCTGGACGACTTCGACCCGAAGCGTCCTCCGGCCATCGACCCGGCCGACCCGGTCAAGTCGCTCAACGCCTTCTACGGCGTCGATCTCCTCTCCCTGGTCCCCCAGGTCACCGATCTGACCGAACACGGCCTGAACGTCGCCGGCGTGCCGCTGCCCAAGGGCACGCTCAACGGGCTGCTCAAGACCCGGCTCAACCCGAGCAACCTGGTCAAGGAGGGCCTCGACGCCGCGGTCTTCTACGGCACGCAGCGGCACGTGATGTACGGCACCGCCCCCGTCGACGGCAGCGGGCGCCCCGCGCTGGAGGTCCTTGAGAACTGGCTCGCCCAGCGCATCGAGACCGCCTGATCCCCATCGTCCGTCCAGGAGGACTCGTCACCGGCAGGCCGGGGAACGCCCGGCCTGCCGGTGACGCATGGGCCATGCCTCCCCCGGGCCCGGCGCTCCGATCTGGCCGGAATGAGAACGGCCCACAGACCCGGCAGGGCAAGTGCCTGGGCTGTGGGCGGTCGGGCGGTGCCGGGCGCCGTCCGGGGACGGCGCCCGGTCCCGGCTCAGGAGAGCATGTTGATCTTGTACTGCATGATCCGGTAGTTCTTCGGGTCGTACCACTGGCTGACGATGATGTGGAAGTTGCCGAACGTCGAGCCGGGGACGACGAAGCCGCCGTAGGGGCTGGCGACCAGGTTGGCCGCCTCCGCCCCGGGAGCGGACGGCAGGATCATCGTCTGCTCCAGCGTCCTCGTCAGGTCCGAGGTCGGGAGCGGGAAGACCATCGCCCGGATCGACAGCGCGTTCATGTTCAGCCAGGTGAGAACGTACTTGCCGTCCATGGCGCGGAAGCAGATCTCGCCCCACTTGCGGACACCGAAGACCGTCGTCGGAGGCGCCCCCCAGCGCCAGTCGCCGTCCGCGTATCCCCACGGCTCGTAGGCGCCAGGGTCGCCGAGCCTCTCCTTGCGGACCCGGTGGAGCAGCATCCCCGAGTCCCGGTCGCGGTTGAAGACCGTCGACAGGACGTAGCACCACCCGTCGTCGGCCACCGCGTAGGTCTTCTGCTGGAACTGGCCGCCGTGCAGGTCACCCGGCCACTGGCACAGGTACTCCCAGGTCTCGCCGTTGTCGGTGGAGCGCCAGAAGTCGGTGTGGTGGGTGTCGTAGATGACGCCGCGCATGAGGTGCATGTACATGACGCCGTCCACGACGAACGCGTCGGACGGGATCGCGGTCGTGGCCTTGTCACCGACCGGGTTGTGCGGTTCGTCGACCATGGCCCGGGCGTGGCCTCCGCCGACGCTTCCGTCGATGCGCAGGTTGTTCACGTCGCCGTTGCTGGAACGCAGGCCCACCGGGGCGCGCCAGTCGTCGGCGGGCTCGCCCGGGTTCGGCACGTGGTCGCCGTTGAAGGTGTCGCCGCAGACGAACAGCATGGTGCCGTCCGGGCACCGCACGGGGATGCCGAGGTCGGTCCAGGGCGAGGCGAACGGGCCGGTCTCGATCGGGCCGCTCAAGTTCTTGATCTTGGTCGCGAGGGTCGGGCTGGACGGGTCGCCCGGTCCGCCGGCCGTCCTCACCGTCGCCTGCCGCCCGTCCTGGCTGAACCCGACCCAGCCTGCGCCGACCGCCCCCGCGCCGAGCGCCACGCCGGCACCCGCCCTGAGGAGCTTGCGGCGGGAGAGACCGCTGGTGGCCGTGCCCTTGTCGTCCGATGGACGTGTCATCTGGCGATGCCTTTCAGGTCGACTCTCGTGCACTGGAGATGCCCTTGGCGCCGCAGCCCTTGGCGAGGATCGATGGATCCCGGTCGTCGGCGACAAGCTCAGAAGAACATCAGTGTCTGTTTTACCGTAGAACGAGGGAGAGTCGCCAGAGAACCACGATCAGTGATCCGATTCGTCCCCGCGACGGGTCGCCGGGGATCCGGTGGCCGAGCGGTTCCGCGAGGCCGGCGAGGGACCGGGGGCGGTCAAGGAACCGGCTCAGGACGCCTTGGTCAGCGCACTGGAGCAGTGACCGTGATCATCGGTGGATGCCGAAGGTGTGGGCGACGTGGGGTGTGTCGACCAAGGTGTGGGGCGCCAGGGCGTGGTAGGCCCAGACGTGCACCCACGCGTTGCCGGTGCGCACGGTCAGCCAGGCCTTCACCATGCCGGGGCCGAAGTAGGTGAGCAGCAGGAAGGCGATCGAGACGGCCGCCTCCCGGAGGGAGCCGTACTCCGTCCAGGAGTCGCTCACGTGCAGGGCCGCGTAGGCCAGTCCGCCGAAGACCACGGTGGTCGCGGTCGAGCCGGTCAGCCTGACGAAGCGCGGGATCAGGATCGCGTAGACGAACACCATGGTCGGCAGGACCGTCCCCGCCATGTAGAGGACGAAGGTGAGCGGCGCGCCCAGCAGCAGCTGCCTGGCGCCGAGGCCGAAGATCTCCGGTCGCAGCGCGGCGGTCTGCACGGCCGCCTCGACCAGCAGCACGACGACGATCAGGCGGAGGTCGCGGCGCCGGTCTGCGGAGACCAGGTTGAGAGCCCGGGCGGAGTAGCGGCGCCGGAAGTGCACCAGCGGCGCGATCGCGAACACCACCAGGTTGTAACCGGCCCAGGCGATCGCCTCGGCCCGCGTGACGTGGTCGTTCGTCTCGTTCATCGAGCCGGCCAGGTGCAGGCCGAACGGGTGCCAGCCGAACGCCCGCCCCACCGCGAACCCGAGGGCGAGCCCGCCCGCGCCGTAGGCGAGGAGCAGCAGGGTCTCGCGGAGCGCGGTGGCGCGCTCGGGGGCGCGGGCCGCCAGGTCGGGCATGGTCCGGCGCCGGGTGAGGAGGAAGACCAGGGCCATGATGAGGAGGACCTCTGCGAGCCGGACGTTGAGGTCCACCAGATGGGCGGACGTGGTGCGCTCCCCGGCATCGTGCAGATCGAGGGGGAGCCTGCGGCCGGCCAGGGCCAGCGTCAGCGCGTTCGCCGCCACCCATCCCAGGGCGGCCAGCCCCACGGTGCGGCTGCGGAGCAGCGACGGGGCCGTGCGGCCGCCTGCCGGCGGACCGGTGCCGGACGGACGTCGCGAGGGGGACCTCAGGTACATCGGGCGGTCTCCGTTCGGCGCTTACTAGTACACCTGTGCTACTTACGGGCGGATAGTAGCACGACTGTGCTAGTAATGGGGGATGCCTAGAGTGGTGGACGGCGAGCAACGGCGCCTGGACGTGGCGGGGGCGGTGTTGCGGGTGATCCTTCGCGACGGACTCGATCGGGCCTCGGTCCGCAACGTGGCGAGTGAGGCCGGGCTGTCGATGGGGTCGCTGCGGCACTACTTCGCGACGCAGTCCGAGCTGCTGGCGTTCACCCTGCGCGCGATCATCGAGCGGATCGAACGACGCATGGCGGCGCTTCCCCCCGAGCCCGACCAGCGTCGCCGCGCCGAGCTGGTGCTGGCCGAACTCCTGCCGATGGACGAGGAGCGGGCCGTCGAGAACCGGGTGTGGCTGGCCTTCACCGCCCGCGCGATGGTCGATCCGAAGCTGCGGGCCCTGCAGAGCGAGGGGTACGGCCTCCTGCGCGAGGGCTGCCGCTCCCTAGTGCGCTCCCTTGACGTTCCCGAACCCGCCGTGGAGTACGAGACCGACCGGCTGCACGCCTTCGTCGACGGTCTGGCCGTCCACGCCGCCACCCATCCCCACCTGATCACCCCGGCGCGGATGCGCGAGATCATCGCCGTCCACCTCGCCGGACTCGGCCGTTCCGCCGGGACCGCCTGACCGGGCCGGGGGCACCGCTACCGAGCACTTCAGGGTCACTCCAGGTTCAGGTCGTGGGGGACGTCTTCGGGAGCGAGGTCGGGTCTCAGGCGGACGAAGCGGGCGGCGTGGCGCCAGCGGCCGTGTTCCACTGCGGCGTCCACGCTGATCTCCACGACGGTGTTCGGGGTGACGCGGGTGTAGTGGATCGGATCCCTGGTGGCGGGGAGGCCGCCCGCCCAGCCTGCGGGCAGGGGCTCCGGCCAGGGGTGGTCCGCGCCCGCCTGGGACAGGGCGCCGGTCAGTGCCGTGCGGGCTCGGGGGTTGAGTGGTGTGGTGCGCGCGACCACTCGGAATGTTCCGGCGGTCGTGTGCCTGCCCAGAAGCAGGGCCTCCGGCTGTTCACGGGTGCCGGTCACTCCGCCGATGATCGCCTCGGTCGTGGTGCGGTGCTTCACCTTCCACCAGCCGCGCTTGCCCTCCTGGTAGGGGTCGCCCGCGGCCTTCACGACCAGGCCCTCGACGCCCTGCGCGACGAGGATCTCGAACCACAGGCGGGCTTCGCCCACGTCGCGGAGTTGCGGGCAGAGGACGATGCGGGACGTGCCGGGGAGGTCGCTCAGGAGGCGCTCCAGCTCGGTGCGGCGGGAGGCGAGGGGGGCGGAGCGGTGGTCGGTTCCGCCGGCTTCCAGGACGTCGAAGACGACGTAGTGGCATGGCTCGGTGATCGGGGAGCCGGTGCGGCGTGTGACGTGACGGCGCTGGAGGGCGGAGAAGTCCAGGCGGCCGTCGCGTCCCCAGCGGACGATCTCGCCGTCCACGACCGTGCCGGGCGGGAGGGTTCCGGAGACGGCCGAGACGATCTCGGGGAAGGCCGCGTCCAGGCGCTTGAGGCGGCGCGACCAGAGCTGGACGTCGCCTTCCTCGCTCACACGCGCGACGCAGCGGAACCCGTCGAACTTCGGCTCGTAGCGGCAGCCGCCCGAGCAGGCCCTTTCCTGCGGGACGTGGTCGAGGGCGGTCGCGGCCATGGGGGCGACGGGCCCTTGGATGCGCACCGCCCCCACCCCCGATCGCGGCTCGTGTGCGAGGTACCCGCCGGTGGCGCGGCAAGTGCCCTTCGATACGGGTTTGGGCAGGTCATTGCCTCCCGCCGACCCTGCCGGGGGCACCAGGCAGACGGACGCGGGCGAGCTGTAACGTTCTGGATGATCTCGGCGCTGAATGATCACCGGGGTCGGCCTTGTGAACGGGGAAGAATGCTCAAGCGCACAGTGATCGGGACCTCGCTCGCCGCCATGGCGGTGGCGGGGACGGTGGTCTGGACGGTCTCCTCGACCTCCACGGCGACGACGGCCTCCGCGACCCGGCCGGGGCCGGGACGGGTCCAGGCCCGCCCGCTGGCGGACATGGCCACCGCGGCCGCCGCGGACAAGAGGGTCAAGGGGCTGCCGGCCGCGGAGACCGAGCCGTTCAGCCTCGTCGGCGTCACCTGGGACAAGCCCCGCGAGGAGCTCAGGGGAACCGTCCGGCTCCGCACGCGGGACGCCAAGACCGGCCGCTGGTCGGGCTGGCGCACGCTGGAGCCGGAGCTGGCCGATGCCCCTGACCAGGGTGGACGTGGCGGGACGAACGGGCTGTGGGTCGGCCCGTCCAATGGTGTCGACGTGCGCGTGACCGGGCAGGGCCGCGCGCTGCCGGCGGGCCTGCGCGTCGACCTGATCGACCCGGGCGCCTCCGCGGCGGCGCCGACGCCGCGGGCGGCGGGACCGGCCGGTGGAACCGGGATGAAGCTCGTGGCGGCGACCACGCCCCTCGCCGGGCCCGTCACCGCGCCGAAGCCGGCGATCGTGGCGCGGGCCGGGTGGGGCGCGGACGAGTCCATCGTCCGGAACCCGCCGGCCTATGACACCTCGGTCAAGGCCGCGTTCGTCCACCACACCGACACGGGCAACGGCTACTCCTGCACCGAGTCGGCGTCGGTGATCCGGTCGGTGTTCCTGTACCACGTGCAGAGCCAGGGCTGGGACGACATCGGCTACAACTTCCTGGTCGACAAGTGCGGCACGGTCTTCGAGGGACGGGGCGGGGGCGTCGACCGTCCCGTCCACGGCGCCCACACCTACGGGTTCAACACCGACACCACCGGGATCGCCGTCCTCGGCACCTACACCGCCGCGAACGACCCGGACGTTCCCGGAGTCGCGCCCACCAAGGCCGCCCTGGACGGCGTCGCGAGGATCGCCGCGTGGAAGCTCGGCCTGACCGGGGTCGATCCGACGGCCAAAACGACGCTGACGTCGGCCGCGCCCAACGGGACGGGCGGGAAGTACCCCTTCGGGCAGCAGGTCGAGTTCAACACGATCTCCGGCCACCGCGACGGGTTCGCGACCGCGTGCCCCGGCGCGCAGCTCTACTCCGCGCTTCCCGCCGTCCGGACGGCGGCCAAGCAGATCACCGTCCCGGCCCTGGCCGCCACCGTGACCGGCGCGAACGCCGCCGGGGGCCGTTACTACACCAAGAGCACGGCCACCCTGAACTGGACGCCGGCGGACGGCGCGACCTACACCGTCAGCGTGGACGGCGCGACGGCCGCGACACCGGCCGCGGGCGCCGCCTCCGCCACGGTGACCCTCGCGCCGGGGACGCACGCGGTCCGGTTGAACGCCGCCTTCGCCGACGGGACGGCCTCGGCGTCCCCCGTCTTCACGGTCGTCGCGGACACGACGCGCCCCGTCATCTCGTCCGAGGCGCTCTCGCTGCGCAAGGCGACGGTCAACAGCGGCGCGTGGCCCGTCTGGCTCACCTGGAAGGCCGGCGACAACGCCCTCCTCGGCTCGCTGAAGGCCACGTCCCCCGCGGCCAAGACGTTCTCCACCACCACGACGCAGTGGGCCGCGGTCGCCAAGCCGTCCACGACCCAGACCTGGACGCTGGCCGCCACGGACGCCGCGGGCAACGCCGGCACCTCCAGCCTGAGCCGCTACACCGGCGGCCAGAGCGAGGGCGCCGCGCGCCGCACCGGCACCTGGGGTCTCAGCACGACCAGTTCCTACCTGGGCGGACGCGGCCTCTACAGCAAGTACCGGGGCGCGAGCGCGAGCTGGACGTTCACCGGGCGCACCGCGGGCCTCATCTTCAAGCGCGCCTCCTACCTGGGCGCCGTGGACGTCTACGTGGACGGCGCCAAGATCGGCACGCTGGACACCCGGGCGTCGACCACGGCCTACCGCCAGCTGATGTGGACGCGCACCTGGAGCAGCAGCGGCAGCCACACCATCAAGATCGTCGTGGCGGGCACCTCGGGCCGTCCCATGGTCGGCATCGACGGCCTCGTCTACCTCCGCTGAGACGGGGGCCGCGCCGGGACGGGGCTCTAGGGTGTGAGGGGTGACGGACGGGTCGTGGCGTGATCGGGTGATCGCGGAGTGCGTGGCCAAGCCGGGCGCGGTGGAGGACTACCCGTTCGGCGACGACGTGGCCGTGTTCAAGGTCGCCGGGCGGATGTTCGCCCTGGTTCCGCTGGGCGCGTCGCCGCCGAGCGTCAGCCTCAAGTGCGACCCGGGCCTGGCCGAGGAGCTGCGCGCCCGCCATGCCTCGGTCACGCCCGGCTACCACCTCAACAAGCGGCACTGGAACACCGTCGTCCTCGACGGCTCGGTGCCGGCCGAGGAGGTGTGGGAGCTGGTCGACCACTCCTACGACCTCGTGGTCGCCAAGCTCACGCGCGCCGAGCGAGCCCGTCTCTGACCCGCTTCTCTGCGCCGGGATACAGTTACCTTCTTCCCCTTTCCGACCATTTTTCCTTTTTCCCGGGTTTGGTCGATTCCTAAGGCTCGCTTACCGCGGTCGGCACGTGTTGCAAAATCGCACTATCCGTGTACGTTGTTCCCCGTGGTGATCATCAGACGCCACACGACAAACAAGACACGTAAGGAAAAGCCATGTCCGAAATCTGGACTCCGGGCGCGGGCGCGTCCGGTTTCGACCTCGGCGGCCTGAGGCGCCGGGTCGACGAATACCTCTCCCGGTGCGAGCAGCAGCTGATCGGCTTCCGCCGTGACCTGCACGCGCACCCGGAGGTCGCATTCACGGAGCACCGCACGACCACGGCCATCGTCGGGTTCCTGACCGCGATCGGCCTCCAGTCGCGGGTCCTGCCCGGCGGTACCGGCGTCATCTGCGACATCCGCGGGGGCGACGGTCCGATGATCGCGCTGCGCGCGGACATCGACGCGCTGCCGCAGCACGACACCAAGGACGTCCCGTACCGCTCGACGGTGCCGGGCGTCGCGCACAACTGCGGCCACGACGTCCACACCACCATGGTGCTGGGCACGGGGCGCTTCCTGGCGATGCTGGCCGAGGCCGGCCTGCTTCCCGGAACGGTGCGGCTGATCTTCCAGCCCGCCGAGGAGCTGCCCGGCGGCGCGCGGAACGTGATCGCCGCCGGCGGTCTGGACGGGGTGGAGCGCATCTTCGCGCTGCACTGCGATCCGGCGCAGGAGGTCGGATACCTCGGTCTGCGGACCGGGGCGATCACGGCGTCCTACGACAAGATCCGGGTGGAGGTCACCGGGCCGGGCGGGCACACCGCACGGCCGCACCTGACCGCCGACCTGATCACGGCCATGGGGGCCATCCAGGTCGGCCTGCCGGCGGTGCTGTCGCGCGGGATCGACGCGCGTTCCGCCCACGCGCTGGCCTGGGGCCGCATCGAGGCGGGCGCGGCGGCGAACTCGATTCCCACCGAGGGGTTCCTCGAGGGGACGCTCCGCTGCCTGGACCCGCAGGACCGGCAGTTCGCCCTGGTCGAGCTGCGGAGGCTGCTCGGCCATCTGGCAGGGCTCTACGGGATCCAGGCGGAGCTGATCACCTCGATCGGCCTGCCGCCCACGATCAACGAGGCGGCGAGCGTGCAGATCTTCCGGGACTCCGGTCGTCTGGCGCTCGGCGAGGACAAGATCAACCCCACCGGTCAGAGCATCGGCGGGGAGGACTTCGCCCTGTACCTCGAACTGACCAAGGGCGCCCTCGGACGCTTCGGCGTGCGCAGGCCCGGCACGCCGAAGTACGACCTGCACCAGGGCGGTTTCGACGTCGACGAGAGCTGCATCGCGCTCGGCGTCCAGCTGCTGGTGCACACGGCGCTGAAGGCTCTGGACCGGTCACGGTCTGAGGTCTGACGCACCGACCGACCGCGATCGACCCCTCATCGATCACGGCCGAGGGGCCCGGTTCACGCCGGGCCCCTTGTCGTTTCCGCCGCGAGATTTCCTGCGGCGGAGCGATGAATCGGTGAGCTCCCCGCAGTACACACCTCGACCGATCCGGTTCGAGAAGGGACTCAAGCGATGAACAGCGACGAGACGGCCGTCCGCGAAGTCTTCGAGCGGCTGTACAAGGCGTGGGGCGACGGCGACGCCGACGCGTTCGCCGACCTCTACGTCGAGGACGCGACCGTGGTGATGCCCGGTGTGTTCAACCAGGGCCGCGAGGCGGTGCGCGGCTACATGGCCGCCGCGTTCGACGGGCCGCTCAAGGGCTCCCGGGGCGTGGACGAGCCGCAGGACGTCCGCGTGCACGGCGACACCGCGATCGTCGTCAGCAGGGCGGGCATCATCATGGCGGGGGAGCAGGAGTTCCCGCCCGAAAGCGAGCGGCTCGCCACCTGGGTGCTGTCGCGGCGGGACGGGCGGTGGCTCGTCGCCGCCTACGCCAACGCGCCCGCCCGCTGACCGGAGGACCACCGTGGACGAGGATCTCGACTCCTACCGGCGCGAGCTGCTGGTGCACTGCTACCGGATGGTCGGCTCGGTGCACGAGGCGGAGGACCTCGTCCAGGAGACGATGCTGCGCGCGTGGCGGGCCCGGGACCGCTACGAGCCGCGCCTGGCGTCCGTCCGCACCTGGCTCTACAAGATCGCGACGAACGTGTGCCTGACGGCGCTGCGGGGGCGGGCCCGGCGCCCGCTCCCGTCCGGGCTCGGCGGGCCGAGCGACGACCCGGACGCGCCGCTGACCCCGTCGCTGGAGGTGCCGTGGTTGCAGCCGTTCCCGGACGCGCTGCTGGACGACCCGGCGGCGCGGGTCGTGCGGCGCGGCAGCCTGCGGTTGGCGCTGGTGGCGGCGATGCAGGTGTTGCCGCCCCGACAGCGGGCCGTGCTGATTCTGCGGGACGTCCTGGAGTGCGGCGCGGCCGAGACGGCGGAACTGCTGGAGACCTCTCCGGCCGCGGTGAACAGCGCCCTGCAGCGCGCCCGGGCGGGCCTGTCGGGCGTCGCGGCGGAGGAGGAGATCGCCGAGCCGGACGACGCGGAGATCGCCGCGGTCCTCGACCGGTACGTGAGGTCGTTCGAGGCGGCCGACGTCGACGGCCTGGTGGCGCTGCTGACCGACGACGCCGTCATGGAGATGCCGCCCGTGCCGCTCTGGTACCGCGGGCGGCGCGACTACGGGCGGTTCATGGCGCGGGTGTTCGCGATGGCGGGCGCCGACTGGCGGATGGCGCGGACGTCCGCCAACGGGCAGCCGGCCCTTGTCGCGTACCGGCGGTCCGAGGGCGCGTACCGGCTGCACACGCTGCAGGTCTTCACCGTGACCCCGCGGGGTGTGGCGCGCAACGTCGTCTTCCAGGACGCCCGGGTGTTCGCCGCGTTCGATCTGCCGGAGATATTCGGCGGATGATGTCGATTCCGGCGCCGCGGCTTCGACTTCCTTTCAGAAGCCCTGAAAGGAGCACATCATGGACATCGCTCAGACGTTCACCGGCAGCGGCCGCCCGATCTGGCTGACCGGCGCGGCCGCGGCGCTGGCCGGATCCGTCGCCACCGAACTGTTCGGCCTGGCCGCCCGCGCGGCAGGCGTCCCGATGGAGGCCGGCGGCGTCGGCGCCGACGCCACCGAACCGATCATGGTCGGCATGTTCGCGATGGGGACCGTCATCTGCACGTTCTGGGGGACGGTCCTCGCGATGCTCCTCGCGCGGTTCGCCGGGAGGCCGTCCCGGACGTTCGTGTGGGCGGCGGTCGCGCTGACGGTGCTGTCGTTCACGACGCCCGTTGCCGCGGGGGCGACGGCGACCTCGACGAAGGTGATGCTGTGCGCCGCGCACGTCCTGGCCGCGGCGATCATCATCCCGATGTTCGCCCGCCGCCTCTCGGCCGCGGACGACTGAGTCACCGCGAGCGCGCCCCGCGCTCCGCGGCGGCGTGCCACCACGCCGGGGGCGAGGGACCGGTGACCCGGGACGTCGGCTGGTCGGGATGCAGACCGAGGGGCCGGAGGGCCTCGGCCCGCACCTGGACGCTGTACCAGCCGCGTGCGCGCCCGTCGTCGTCGCGCCCGCAGGCGAGCCCTATCATGACCTCGTCGTCCTGGAAGGGCATCCAGTCGATGCCGCGGTCACGCAGTCAACCCCGCAGCGCGGCCGCGGGGCCCGGGCAGCCCCGGACGTTCTCGTACGTGACGACGGTGATCCACGCGTTCATGCGACCATCCTCGCAGTTCCTCCTCCCCTGGCAAAGAGGGACGAGTCCGTCAGCTCTTCTTGTAGGCGACGAAGTCGATCTCGACGAGGATGTTCATCAGCTCGGAGCCCACGGTGGTGCGCACCGGGTAGGGCTTGGTGAAGTGCTCCCGGTAGACCTCGTCGTAGGCGGCGAAGTCGCGGTGGAGGTCCTGGAGGTGGACGGTCGACTTCACCACGTCGTCCAGCCCGAGCCCGTGCTCGCGCAGGATCGCGGCCAGGTTGGCGAGGGTCTGCCGGGTCTGCGCGGCGACGTCCGTGCCGACGATCTCGCCGGTCTTCGGATCCAACGGCCCCATGCCGGACGTGTACACGAAGTCGCCGACCACGAGCCCCTGCGAGTAGGTGCCGATGGGCGGGGCGGAGTCCGCGCTGCGAAGTTCGCGCTTGCTCATGTCTGTCTCCTCATCTGGTGACGCCGGTCATCGGGTGACGTCGCTTTCCGTGGTTCTCAAGAGTTCCAGATCGGCGCGGCCGGGCAGGCCCTCCCAGTCGCCCCGGACGGTGACGGCGTAGGCGCCCGTGGCCGTGGCCGTGGCCAGGCGGGCGGCGACGGGCAGGCCGCGGACGAACTCGGCGAGGTAGCCGGCGGCGAACGCGTCCCCGGCGCCGACCGGGTCCACGACGGGGACCCGGTGGGCGGGCCGGACGTGCAGCCGGCCCTCGCAGAACGCGACCACCCCGGCGGCGCCCCGCTTGACGAGGACGTCGCGGGGGCCCAGCGCGGCCAGAGCGGTGGCGAGCGCGCCCGGGTCGTCGCCGGGCACGACGAGGCGGGCCTCCTGCTCGGTCGCGAACACCAGGTCGGCGCGCTTGACCAGGGTGTGCAGGCATGCGCCGGCCTCGGAGGGCGTCCACAGCGCCGACCGGTAGTTGAGGTCGAGAGAGACCGGGACGCCCGCGTCCCGCGCGGTCTCGACGGCGTCGTCCAGCGCCTGGCGGGCGGTGTCGCTGATCGCGGCGGTGATGCCGGTGACGTGCAGGACGCGCGCGGTCCGGATCAGGTCGTGCGGGACGTCGGACGGGCGCAGCCGGGAGCCCGCGCTGCCCGTCCGGTAGTACTGGACGCGGGTGAGCGTGCCCGAGCGGCGCTCCTTGAACAGCAGCGCGGTGGGCGCGGTGCCGTCCACCACCGTGTGGCCGAGCCGGACGCCCTCCCCGGCGAGCACCGTGGTGATCAGCCGGCCGAACTCGTCGTCGCCGACGCGGCCGAACCAGGCCGCGCTGCCGCCGAGCCGCGACAGCCCGATCGCCGTGTTCGACTCGGCGCCGCCGATGCCGAGG
The DNA here is from genome assembly GCF_040639875.1 of Actinomadura sp. NPDC023710. NCBI lineage: Bacteria > Bacillati > Actinomycetota > Actinomycetes > Streptosporangiales > Thermomonosporaceae > Actinomadura > Actinomadura sp. NPDC023710. The sequence goes on along the minus strand of NZ_JBFAGB010000012.1, from coordinate 61,898 downwards.
TCGAGCGAGCGGGCGTGCCGCATCGGCCCGACGGCGGGGTTCTCCAGCCGCGCCATGGTCTCGCCGAACGTGACGAGGTCGAGGCTCATCGGACGGCCTCCCGCGGGGCCGCCGCGGCGAGCAGCGCCCGCGCCCGGTCGGCCAGGGCGGTGAGGGAGCCGCCGTCGAGGGCGTCGCCGATGAGGGAGCCCCCGGCGCCGACCGCGACCACTCCGGTCGCGGTCAGCGCGGGTCCCGGCGCCAGGCGGGGGATCATGGGATTCCCTTCTCGGAGGTACCGGTCTCAGAAGTACGTGCGGATCAGGTCGACCACCGTGTGGTCGTCGTCCACGACGGGGATGACCTGCCACTTGTCGAAGGCCGTGCAGGGGTGGGAGATGCCGAAGCAGATCAGGTCCCCCGGACGCGGGGAGGCGTCCCCGGTCGCGACGTAGGCGTGGTGGTCGTTGGTGTCGGTGACGCGCATGCCGTCCGCGGGGGCGATCCTCCCGTCCGCCCCGCGGATCCGCAGCGGGACGGGCAGGCCCGCGTCGTAGGGGGCCTCCCGCTTGCCCATCCCGACGATCGCGAGGCCGGGTTCCGGGACGGACGTGACCTGCGCCCAGATCTCCAGCGCCGCGTCCAGCGAGCCGGGGACGCGGTTGAACGGCGTCCGCTCGGTGTAGATGCCGTCGTCGTGGGAGACGTAGGCGCCGCTGCGCAGCACCACGGTGAGGTCGTGGCCGGGCAGCCAGTCGCCCGCGAGCTTCTCGGCGACCTGGTCGAAGTAGGCGCTGCCGCCGGCGGTGACGACGACGTCGCGGGGGAGCAGCGGCGACAGCTCGGCGGTCGCGTCGCGCAGCGCGCCGAGATAGGCGCCGGCCGCCGCGACGTCCGGCAGTCCGCCCTCGTACCCGGCGACGCCGGCGAGTTCCGTGCCGGGCGCGTCGGCGACGGCGCGGGCGACGGCGGTCAGTTCCGCCACGGTGCGGCAGCCGGTGCGGCCGTTGCCGTGGCCGAGCTCGACGAGCACCCGGAACGGGCGCTCGCCGGCCGCCGCGGAGATCGCCGCGACGCCCTCGGCGGAGTCGGCGTACAGCAGGAACTCCAGGCCGCGGTCGATCTCGCCGCCGAGCCAGCGCAGCGCGGTCGGGTCGAGCAGTTCGTTGGCCAGCAGGATGCGGGGTACGCCGAACGTCCGGTAGGCGAGCACCTGGTTGGCGGTCGCGGCGGTGATGCCCCAGGCGCCCGCGTCCAGCTGGGCCTGGAACAGCGTCGGCGCCATGGACGTCTTGCCGTGCGGCGCGAACGCGAGCCCGTGCTCCCGGCCGAACGCGGCGAGGGCCGCGATGTTGTGGTCCATCGCCGACCGCCGCGCCACCATCACCGGCCAGGTGAACGGGCCGCCGAACAGCGGATGCCGGGCGGCGGCGAACTCCTCCAGGGGGACGGGCGGACCGGGCACCCAGAGGCCCTTGGTCCGCCAGTCGACGTGCTCGCCGGGAATGGTGAGGCTCACGGCTGGTTCCCTTCCTGCGTGTCGTGGCGGGACGTGTCGTGGCGGGGCCGGTCGGGGCGGCGGCGGAACGGCCGGGACGAGCCGAGCACGCGGGAGATCTCCAGGCCCGCCCGCTCGACCATCGGCCCGACCTCCCGGACCCGCGCCGGCGTCATCCGGGACGTCAGCCCGGACACGCTGAGCGCCCCGACGGGCCGGTCGGTGTGGTCGAAGATCGGCGCGGCGACGCAGCGGACCTCGGGCTCGTTCTCCCGGTCGTCCACGGCGTACCCGGTGAGGCGCACCCGCTCCAGCTCGGCGGTCAGCCGCGCCGGGTCGGTGATCGTCCGCTCGGTGCGCGCCGGCATCCCGGCGGCGACGACCCTCTGGAGGTCGTCCTCGCCGAGCCAGGCGAGGACGGCCTTGCCGACGGCCGTCCGGTAGGCGGGCATCCGCAGCCCGACGCGGGACGCCATCCGGACGTTGTGCTCGTTCTCCACCTTGTCGATGTAGACGACGTCGGGGGCCTCGTAGACGACGAGGTGGCACGTCTCCCCCGCGAGGTGCTGGAGGCGGCGCAGCGGGTCGGCGGCGACCGACCGCATGTCCAGCGTCGACAGGTACGCCTGGCCGAGCCGCAGCGCGCCGTGCCCGAGCCGGAACCAGCCGGTCTCGCGGTCGCGGGCGAGCAGGTCGCCGTCGATGAGCGGCTGCGCGAGCCGCAGCACGGTGCTCTTGCTGATGTCGAGGTCGTCGGCGATGCGGGTCAGCGACACCCCGCGCGCCCCGGCGTGGTCGCGGACGTGGTCGAGGACGGCGAGCGCGCGGCGCAGCGACGACGACTGGTTCCTCGGTTTCGCCTGGTCGGTCGTCATGTGGTGCCCCCCGCAAGCAGGCCGCGGCGCAGCACGTCCCGCGCAGCGCGCCTGAACCTACCGATCACGGATGACTCCTTGTGCTGGTCTGGGGCCCTGGCGGCTCGGACGAACCGGGCAGGCTCGGTCAGGCTGGTGTGAGGGCCCGTCCCGGCGGGGTCGCGGTCTCGGCGAGAACGCCGCCGGACAGGACGGGAACGCCGTTGACCACGACGTGCTCGACGCCCTCGGCGGGCACCCTGGGTCTGTCGTAGGTGGCGAGGTCGGTGACGGCGGCCGGGTCGACGACGGCGAGGTCGGCGGCGCGCCCGGTCTCGACGCGGCCCCGGTCGGCGAGCCGGAACCGGTCGGCGGCGCGTCCGGCCAGGTGCACGGCGGCCTGCTCCCACGTCCAGTCGCCGAGCTCCCGGACGTGCCGCCCGAGCATCCGGGCGAACGCGCCCCAGCCGCGCGGATGCGGGTGCCCGCCCTGGTAGATGGCGTCCGATCCGGTCGTCTGGGCCGGGTGCCGCAGCAGCGCCCGCACCGACTCCTCGCTGTTGGTCGGCGGCTGCCCGAACACGCACCCGGCCTCCAGCCGGGTCGCGACGAGCAGGTCGCAGCAGAACGCCCCGGGGCCCGAACCGGCCTGTTCGGCCGCGTCCGGCAGGGTCATGCCCTCGGCCCAACGGAACCCGTCGGCGGGCACGTGCGAGAGCGTGATGCGGGGCCACACCTCGGGGCGGTGCGCGAACCAGTCGCGCTCCAGCCTCTCCCGGACGGACGGGTCGGCGAGCGCGTCCAGTGCGGCGTCCAGGTCGGCGAGGGGGAGCCAGTCCGGCAGCGTGACCAGCGTCAGCGTGCTGGATCCCCGCAGGTAGGGGTAGGTGTCGAAGGTCAGGTCGATACCCTCCGCGCGTGCGCCGTCCACGAGCGCGGCGAGCTCGCCGCCGGGGCCGTGGTAGTGCGAGACGTGCGGAGCGACGTGCCCGGCCCGCGCGATCTCCAGCACCTCCGCCATCGCCGCGCCGGCGGCGGACTCGTACCCGCGCATGTGCGTGACGTAGGGCAGCCCGGCCGAGCCGACCGGCGCGCACAGCGCCGCGATCTCGGCGGCGCCGGCGTAGGCGCCGGGCACGTACTCCAGCCCCGTGGACAGCCCGGCCGCCCCTTCGGAGAGGCCGCGCTCGACGTGCGCCAGCATGGCCGCCAGCTCGCCGGGCTCCGGTGCCCGCCGCGCGGTCCCCATGACGCCGTGCCGGATCGTCCCGTGCGGCAGCAGGTAGACGGTGTTGAGCGGGGTGCGGCGGTCGTAGGCGGCGAGCAGCTCCGCGACGGTCACCGGCCCGCCGTCCAGCCCGGGGTGCGCGCCGTTGATCGGCGCGAAGTACCGGCTCACATAGCGGAGCGTCTCCGCGCCGGCCGGTGCGTAGGAGATCCCGTCCTGGCCGAGGACGAACGTGGTGACGCCCTGCCGCAGCGCCGCGAGCTGCACGTCGGGGTCGAACACGGCCGCGTCGCCGTGGACGTGGGTGTCGATGAAGCCCGGCATGACGTACCTGCCGGTCGCGTCGATCTCCGCGGACGCCCGCGCGCCGTCCAGGACGCCGACCGCGGCGATCCGCCCGGCGGTGACGGCCACGTCCGCGCGGCGCCCCGGGACCCCGGTGCCGTCCAGCACCGTCCCCCCGCGAAGCAGCAGATCGTACATCTGACCTCATTCACCCCTACGAGCGCGCAACCGGAGCCGTGTCGGTACTCGTGGAGGTTATGGGCCGCACCAAGCGCGGCGCCAGATTTGCAACACATGATTTTGCACTGCACAACCAGCTCTTGACCTGCGACGTTAGCCGACACCGGTGGGACCGGCGGCGGTGAAGGGTCGCCCTACGCCTTGGGGCGGCGCAGCAGGAACGGCCGCACGCGGCCCAGCCCCTGCAACGGCCGGGGACGCAGGCCGGAGGCGTCGTAGACCCCGGACGGGAGCGCCGAGACCACGCCGGCGTCGGCCAGGACCGTCCCCGGGTAGGCGGTGGACGTCAGGCGCGCGGCCATGTTGACGGGCGTGCCGAACACGTCGCCCAGCCGCTGGATGACCTCGCCGTAGGCGAGACCGACGCGGACCTTGGGGAAGTCGGGGTCCTCGTTGAACCGCTCCGCGACGCGCAGCCCGATCTCCGCGGCGGCGCCGGCGGCGGGCGCGACGAACAGGACCTCGTCGCCGAGCGTCTTGACCACGCGGCCCCCGCACTCGGCGACGATGTGCGTGACGGCCCACTCGAAGCGCTCGACGAAGCCGGCCAGGGCGTCACCGTCGAGGCTGCGGCTCAGCCGGGTGAACGAGACGACGTCGGCGAACCCGACGGCGAGGAGCGCGACGCCCGCGGCCGGGTCGGCCTGCGCGGTGGCGGTGGACGCGGCGGCGCGCATGCCGGCGGCGGTGAGCTGGCGGCGCCAGCCGTGCAGCAGCAGCCGCTCGAACGAGGGCCGCAGCTCCTCGGTGGCGACCAGGGCCGCGGTGACCAGGTCGGACGTCACCGGCTCGTCGGACGGCAGGGCGCTCAGGCGCTGGAGCCACACGTCGCCGAGCCAGCTGGCGAGCCGTCCCATCGTCTGGCCGACGGCGCGGACGAGCTGGAGCACGGTGTCCTCGTCCACCAGCTCGTGGGACAGGACCTCGCGGATCTCCTGGAGCGCGGCCACGTCGCCGTCGGTGAAGGCGACCTCGTCGTCAGGCGGGACCGGGAAGCCGAGCGCCTGCCAGATGCGCCGCGCGAAGTCGTCCGAGACGCCCGCCCGGGCCTCGACCTCACTGCGCGTGTAGCGCAGGGGGCCGCCGAGGAGTGTCTCCTCGATGTCGTCCGCCATGCGGCAACCCTATGTGCCATCGATCGATGTAACAATGAGGTGGGGGTAAGATCACGGCGGTGAGACGACACGAGCCGGCGGACGGGGCATGGCCGAGTACCGAATCGACGAGCTGGCGCGGCTGGCGGGCAGCACGGTGCGCAACATCCGCGCCTACCAGGACCGCGGCCTGCTGCCGCCGCCCCGCCTCGAAGGCCGGGTCGGCCTCTACGACGACACGCACCTGGCGCGGCTGCGGCTGATCGGCAAGCTGCTCGGCCGCGGCTACACCTTCGCGATCATCAAGGACCTGCTGGGCGCCTGGGAGACCGGCAAGGACGTCGCCGAGGTCCTCGGACTGGAGAAGGTCCTCACCGACCCGTGGTCGGACGAGATCCCCGGCACCGTCACCTACGAGGAGCTGGTGGCGAAGTTCGGCACCGGCCTCGACGAGGACCAGGTCGCCCGGACCCTGGAGCGGACGGTCGAGCTCGGCCTGATCGAGCCGGACGGGGACAAGTACCGCGTACCGAGCCCGCGGCTGCTGCACGTCGGCGCCGAACTCGTCGCCGCCGGCATCCCGCTGGACTCCGTCCTCGACATCGCCGGGCAGATTCGCGCCGACTGCGACGTGATCGCCGGACGGTTCGTGAACCTCGTCCAGGAGCACGTGTTCACGCGGCTGGAGCGCCAGCCCGTCCCGGACGGCGACGAGGTGGGCGAGGTCGCCGCCGTGGTCCGCCGGATGCGGCCGCTGGTGAAGATGGTCGTCGACCCCTTCATCGCGCGGGCCATGGAGACCCGCGTCCAGGCGGCGCTCGGCGACCACCTCGAAATGATCAGAGGCCACCTCGGGGAGCGCCCCGCCGCCGGGGGCTGAGCCGCTACAGCAGCGTCGCGCCCCAGACGACCTTAACCTCGTGCGGAGCGCCCTCGGAGTCGGTGAAGGTCAGCGTGCCCTGTCCCGGCAGGCCGATGAGCGCCGTCCGCAGCGTGATCGTCAGGCTCGTCGTGCCGTCCTCGGGCATGCCGCCCTGCATCTGCGACAGGATCAGCTGGTTCGACGACGTCATCGCCGTCCAGGACACCGGGCCGCTCTTCGCCGCAAGGCTGACCTGGGCGGTCTTGGTCCCGTACATCTCGACCTTGGCGGGGTTCACCACGAGGACGCCGGGCGGCTTGGGCAGGTTGGACGAGGGCGGCGGTCGCTGCGGCGTCTGCGCCGGATCCTCCGGGCGCTCCTGGTTCTTCTCGTGGGTCTGCGGGTCGGGCGGCGGCTGGCCGGGACGGGCCTGAGCGCCCCCGCCGGGCCCGTGCGGCGCCCCCCTGCCGTGCCCCTGGCCCTCCGGCCTCTCCTGCGTGATCGACGGCTGCGGATGCGTGCGGAACGGCGGCCACGACAGCGTCCCGTCGCCGATCCCGGGCCCCATCACGAACACGACGACGAGGGCCGCGGCCAGCGCGCCCACCATGCCGCCCCCGGTGAACAGCCACCGGCGCGTGAAAGGCGACGGCACGTCCGGCTGGCTCGGCAGTCCGGACGGGGTCAGCGTCCCGCCGCGCGCCGCGATGTCGGCGCGGTAGCCCGCCAGCTCGGGGTCCGTCGCGGTGTGCATGACGCGGTGCCGCAGCGCCGCGGGCAGCACCGGCGCGGGCGCCCGTCCCAGCAGCGCGGCCGCGGTCACCCGGGCCCGGGCGCGGCAGTCGTCGCAGCCGGCGGCGTGCAGCTCGATCGCGGGGTCGACCGGGGAGACCTCGCCGCGGCGCTGGAAACGCCACCACGGCCCCCTGCTCGGCTCCGCCGGAGGGGCCTCCTCCGGGGGGGCCGGGGCGCGTGCGGCCAGGACGGGGATCGCCGCGGACCGGGACTCCTCGGCCGTGCGCGCGGCGGCGGCGCACTCCCGTCCCGCGCGGCCGATCTCCCGCTGCACGGCGGCGTCGAGCTGGGCGCGCGTCCTGCGCACCCGCGCGGCGGCCCGCCGCGCCGACAGGCCGAGCGTCGCCCCGAGGCGGGCCGCACGCAGGCCGTGCCGGTGCGTCAGGAGCATGACCTCCTGGTCGACGGGCTCCAGCCGGGACAGGCTCGCGCGCAGCAGGTCGTGCAGCTCGTCCGACCGCGGGCGGTCCGGCGCGTCGCCGTCGTCGGCACGGTCCAGAAACGGCGCGTCGGAGAACTCGCCCTCCCGGTCCCAGAACAGCACCTTGGGACGGCCGCGGCGGATGCAGCGGCGCCGCGCCGCGCCGTACAGCCAGGAACTCAGATACAGGTGGTCGCGCATTCGGGGGGCGCGGCGGCAGGCGTCGATGAACGCGTCATGGACGATGTCGGCGGCCGCTTTCTCGTCCCCCGACATGGACAGCACGTAATCGTAAAGGCGCTCACCGTATTCGTCGTAGAGCGCGGCCAGGGCCGCCTCGTCACCCTCGTTCAGGCCCTTGACAAGCTTGCGATCGGCTGTGGGGGCGGAGGTGGTCAACCTGGGCATTCACGCTCCCGGCAGCGGAGTGTGGAAGTTGCCCCCATGGGGGCCATCCGGACATTCAGCCCACCTTGCATACACCCCCGAACCCCGCCCGCACCACTTGATCCACTGAAATCGCAACGAGAGTGACCGACGGTGAGTCAAGTACGTCTCTGAGTGACCACCCGATCAATGACTCGGCGTCAGAATCCAGTAATCGAACCGGTGTCAATCGGCCTGCCGCCCTTCCGGATCACCGTCCGCGCACCGGCACCAGAACACCTTTCCGTCGAATCCGGCTCCCGCGGCGCGCACCGACCGCGCATCGGCGCACAGGGGCGGACCCGGCTCGCGGTCGGCCCGCACGGGGGCACGAGCACGCGGACGACGAGCACCTCATGTGACGGCGAGGAAACCGGGGGGCCGGGTCGTCAGATGATCTTCTGCACCGTGAGGTCGCCGTCCCGGTACATCTGCCGAAGCGTCTTCTTGGAGAACTTGCCGACGCTGGTCTTCGGGATCTCCGCGACGAACGTCCAGCGCTCGGGAAGCTGCCACTTCGCGACCCGCCCGGCGAGGAACTCGCGCAACTGCGCCGCCGTGACCTCCGCCCCGTCCCGCACGACGACGGACGCGAGCGGGCGCTCCTGCCAGCGGTCGTCGGGCACGCCCACCACGGCCGCCTCCACGACGTCCGGATGGGCCATGAGGTGGTTCTCCAGCTCCACCGACGAGATCCACTCCCCGCCCGACTTGATGACGTCCTTCGCCCGGTCGGTGAGGACGAGGTACCCGTCCGACGACAGCGTCCCCACGTCCCCGGTGCGCAGCCAGCCGTCGTGGAACCTCCCGGGGTCCTCGTCCAGGTGGTAGGCGCCGGTGATCCACGGCCCGCGGATCTCGACCTCCCCGACGGCCTCCCCGTCGCGCGGCAGCACCACGTCGCCGTCCCCCACGATCCGCATCTCCAGCCCGGCGAGGACGCGGCCCTGGCTCGCCCGCGCCCGCCACACGTCCTCGCCCGCCGCCCCGGGCGGCGGGTGCGCGACCGACGCGACCGGCGAGGTCTCCGTCATCCCCCACGCCTGCACGATCCGGACGCCGATCTCCTCGAACCCGCGCATCAGCGACTCCGGCACCGCCGACCCTCCGCACGGGACGAGCCGCAGCGAGGTCAGGTCCGATCCGTGCTCCTTCGCGTGCCGCAGCACGTCCGACCAGATCGTCGGCACCGCGCCCGCGACCGTCGGCCGCTCGGCCTCGATGAGCCGGACGAGCGGCTCCGCCTGCAGGAACCGGTCAGGCATCACCAGCGACGCGCCCGCCATCACCGCCGCGTAGGGCAGCCCCCAGGCGTTCGCGTGGAACATCGGGACCACAGGCAGGACCACGTCGGACGCGCTCAGCCCCATCGCGTTCCCCGTGCACGTCGACATCGAGTGCAGGTACGCCGACCGGTGCGAGTAGACGACGCCCTTCGGGTTGCCCGTCGTCCCGCTCGTGTAGCACATCGCGGCGGCCGACCGCTCGTCGATCTCCGGCCACGCGAACGTCGCCGGCGCCGCCGCGAGCAGTTCCTCGTAGTCGTGCAGTTCCTTGCCGGCGCCCTCCAGCGGCGCGGTGTCGCCCTCCCCCACGAGCACCACGTGCCGGACGGTCTCGAGCCGCTCCAGCACCGGCGCGAGCAGCGGGATCAGCGACGCGTCCGCGATGACGACCCGGTCCTCGGCGTGGTTGGCGATGTAGACGAGCTGGTCGGGGAACAACCGCAGGTTGAGCGTGTGCAGCACGGCCCCCATGGACGGCACCGCCAGGTACGCCTCCAGATGCTCGGTGTTGTTCCACGCGAACGTGGCGACCCGCTGGTCCCCGTCCACGCCGAGCCCCCGCAGCGCCCCCGCCAGCCGCGCGGCGCGCTCACCCACCTCCGCGTACGTGCGGCGCCGCGTCCCGTCCCCCGTCCACGTGGAGACCGAGGCCTCCCCGAAGACCCCGGCCCCGCAGCGCATGATCGTCGTAATGGTCAGCGGAAAGTCCTGCATCGTGCTCCACACGGCAAGCCTCTCTTTCTCCCAGGGGGCGACCCCCTGAAACCCCCGTCACGAGCCGGGCGATCCTCGTGAGTGGAAACAAGTGTCCTCATCCAAGAGCGCTGGATGGGGACAAATCAACCCTCTCGAACTAAAGCCCGCCCCTGCTCCAAGAGGGTGCGAATCATCCAGGCCGCACGTCCCCCTGACACACCGTTCTGCGCCCCTCCTGAAGTTGACCTGAGCCAGAGCACGGGCCACCGGCACCGTGGGGTGAGTTTCGGTCGGCTCGTAACGGGGGTTCCAGGGGGTCGCCCCCCTGAGAAGACACAGCTAGTACAACTCGCGGAGGCGGGCCATGGCCCGGGAGACGGTGGACTTGACCGTGCCGATGCTGACGCCCAGGACTTCGGCGATCTCGCGTTCGGACATGTCCTCGTAGTAGCGGAGCATGACGGCCAGGCGCTGGCGTTCGGGGAGGCGGCTGAGGGCGCGGCCCAGGGCGTCGCGCATCTCGCTGCGGTCGGTGTGGTCCTCGACGGGGCGTTCGGGGAGCTGGTCGGTGGGGTAGACGTCCAACTTGCGGCGGCGCCACCAGGAGATCTGGGTGTTGACCATGGCGCGGCGGACGTAGCCGTCCAGGGCGGAGCGGTCCTCGATGCGGTCCCAGGCGAGGTAGGTCTTGGCGAGGGCGGCCTGGAGGAGGTCCTCGGCCTCGGCGCGGTCGCTGGTGAGCTGGGTGGCGGCCCTCAGCAGGACGGGGCCGCGTTCCACCACGTATGCGCGGAACTCCTCGTGCCGCGTCGCGTTCACACCCACCACCCGACCAGGGGTTGGGGAGCCGCGCCGACTCCCGGTATGACGACGATCGCAGGTCCGGCGTCATTTCGGGCCTACTGGAACAACATATCCGGGTCAACCAGTTTATATTCTTCAACCTAGGTAGATCAAACTTCCTCCGCTCATTGACTTATCGCGACAAATCCGTCGACAGGCGGGTCACGGCGCGTGACTCTTGACTCACGGCCCTAACAGCTGTTGCCGTACGTCACGACGATCGATGCCGGAGTGCCGCGATGCCGACGACCCACCTCCGCCGGGCGGCGCACCGCCGGGCGTTGTTCGCGGCCCCCGAAGGTCCGGAGGCCGATCGCCGCACGCGCGGGGTGAGCGGGATCGTCCTGGACGCGAGCCCGCACCTGCTGGTCGTGGGCGAGGCGGGGGCGCGGGGGGCCGAGACCCGCATCACGATGAGCGAGGACACCGAGATCTGGCACGGCGGGCGCGGGGGCCCCGCCGCGCTGCGGCCGGGCCGGCCCGTGGTCGTCCGGCGGACCGGCGCCGGCCGCGCCGAGAAGATCTGGGTGGGCATCGGCCGGGTCAGCGGGACGATCCTCGCGTGCGGGCGCGGCTCCGTGGAGGTGGACATGGGGCCGCACCGCGGGCGCGCCCATGTGGTGGTCCCGCCGTCCGTCCTCGGCCCGGTGCTGGTCCGGCATCCGCGCCTGGAGCCCGGCTACCTGATCGACGTGATCTGCGTGGGGTCCCCCGGCGGCCCGCAGGCGGTGCGTCCGGGCACGTCGCAGCCCGGGTACCGGGTGGCCGACCTCGCCGCGCCAGCGGCGGCCGCGCCGGTTCCGCGGGAGTCGAGCGGGACCGCGACCTGGTTCGGCGGCGTGGAGGGGGAGTGGCGGGACGGGGCGTCCTACCCGGCGGTCGACTCCGAGGGGGACGCCGGGGGCTGCGCGGACGCCCCGTCCGGATGCGCGCCGATGCCGTACCTGTCGATCGGCAGTGAGATCACCGTCCGCAACGAGTGCGGGGGGCGGTCGGCGCCGGTACCGGTGATCGAGTGCGGCTGCACGGCGGCCCGGTTCTGCGACCGGTGCGTGGAGTGCGACGCCTCGCCGCGGGGCCGGATCGTCGAACTGACCCCGGCCGTCTTCGCCGGGCTCGGCGGCGACCTCGCGGCCGGCTGCTTCAACGCGAGCGTCCGGCCGGGCGCGCCGCAGGGGGTGGAGGGGCGATGGTGACGGCGATCCAGAACACGCAGGTCCTGCTGCTGGCGGCGGTGCTGCTGGTGGCGTGCCTGGCGAAGCTGACGATGCGGGAGCGGACGGCGGGCGCGCCGGACCACGTGCACGGAGTCCCGGTGCCGGCCGGGCTCGCGCGGCTGTCGGCGCTGCGCCGCAGCCGGGGCATGACGGTCGGGCTCGGCATCGGCGAGGGCCTGCTCGGCCTCGCGCTGCTGGTGACCTCGCACCTGTCGGTGCGGCTGGCGACGACGGTGGCGTTCGCCGCAGCGACCTGGGTCGTCGGCGAGCTGCGGGTGCACAGGCCGGACGCGGGTTGCGGCTGTTTCGGCGCGCTCAGCGCCAAGAAGGTGGACCGGCGCAGCGTGCTGCGGGCGATGCTGTTCACCTGCGCGGCGGTCGTCTCGCTCGGCGCGCCGCACGCGGGCGTGGAGGTGCTGCGGGACGTCCACACGCAGGTCGGGCTCATGTTCGCGGTCGAGGTCGCGCTGTTCTTGGCGCTGTCCCCCGAACTGGCGGAGCTGGCCGGGCGGCACCGGCTGCCGCGCGCCGTCCCGTGCGAGCGGCGCCGCAGCCCGATGCCGGAGACCTACGCGCGGCTGTACGACAGCTCGGCGTGGACCGACCACGAGAACGCGATCAAGAGCGCCGTACCGCTGGACGTCTGGCGGGAGGGCTGCTGGCGGTTCGTGGCCTTCCCCGGACGGGTGCGCGAGCGGGACGTGGAGATCGTGTTCGCGGTGTCGACGTCGGAGCGGGACCGGGCCGTCCGGTCGGTGGTGGTGGCGTCCGAGGTGGTGGCGTCCGAGGTGGTGGCGTCCGAGGTGGTGGCGTCCGAGGTGGTGGCGTCCGAGGTGGTGGCGTCCGAGGTCGCCGCGCCCGTCCAGCCGAATCTCGTGTCCGAAGGCCGGTGAGAGACCGCTCGGCCGGGGCGCCGTCAGAACTGCTGGGCGGTGCCCCCGCGCGAGCGCCGGAAGAGGAGGCGCCGGGTTCGGGCGTGCAGCGTCTCGCGCAGCCGGACCATGTACCGGTTCTCCGACCCGGTATCCGGCGGACGGCCGCCCTGGTCCTGCCGCATCGCGGAGTCGTCGTAGCCGAGGATCGAGGCGGAGATCTCGTCCTCGTCCACGAACTCGTCGTCGGTCTCGTGGCCGCGGGGCCGGCGTCGCACTGTCATGTGTTCCCCTGGCATCGCCCAGATGCCCGCCGCGGGTCGCCACCCGTCTCCTACCCGCCGACCTGGCATGACAACACACGGGACCGCCGCCGGTGGATCGGCTGCGCGGTTCACGGGCCGCCTTCGGGGGCCTCCTCTGCCACGTCGAACGAGACGTCGGACGAGGCGGGGTGGTCGCCGTCCGCACCCGGGGGCAGGCCGCCCTGCTCCTGCTGCATCGCCTCCTCGTCGCGCAGGGACATGTCGCTCTGGTCGCCGTACTCCTCCTCGACGGCGAACTCGTCCTCGACGGCGTCCTCGTCCAGGCCGCCGTGCTGGTGGTCCGGGTCCTGGCCTCGGAATCGGTCTGCCATGTCTCTCCCGACGTCGGCTTCCGTGCCCGTTCGCGGGCACGCGCCGTGGCTCCTACCCACGTCGCGCGGACGACACCTGATCGCCTCTCTGCGACTCTCTAGCGCTCTCTAAGAAAAGATCTAGAAAGGCTTAGAGGGCGCCAGAGGAAGGACGAGCAAAATCTACGGCTCTCTAGCACTGTCGCTAGGGAGCCGGATACTCGCCGCGACAGGGCGGCTCGATGCGGCCTTCTACCGCTCTCTAGCGGTGTCGCTAGAGAGCCCGATAGACGGATAGGTCAGGCGGGCTGCGAGCGGAGGAACTTGCCGAAGTGCGGGACGGTGAACGCGACCATGCCGCGTTCGGCGCTGTAGATGAGGCCCTTCTTGATGAGTCCGTCGCGGGCGGGCGACAGGCTGGACGGTTTGCGACCCAGTTCGTCGGCGACGGACGCGGTGGGCACCGGGTCGTCGCCGAGCATGGCCATGGCGCGCATGTAGTCGCGCTCGGCGGGGGTGGCGCGCTCGTAGCGGCTGCCGAAGAAGCCGACGGCGAGCTCGCTCTCCGCCTCCGGCGCGGCGACCTTGATGTCGTCGGCGGTGATGGGGCTGTCGGGGGCGACGTCCCAGACGACCTTGGCGTACGCCTGGACGAAGTAGGGGTAGCCGTCGGCCGCGCCGTACAGTGCGTCGAGGGCGTCCTGGGTGAAGGTGACGTCCTCGCGCTCGGCGGGGGCCAGCAGCGCGACGTCGGCCGACTCGCGGTCGAGCCGGTCGATGCGCGCGTACCGGAAGAGCCGCTCGGAGTAGGACTTGCTCGCCGACAGGACGGCCGGCAGGTGCGGCAGGCCCGCGCCCACCACGATCAGCGGGCCGCCGACCTGCGACAGCTCGTGGCACGCGGCGCACAGCGCGGACACGTCGTCGGCCGGGATGTCCTGCATCTCGTCGACGAACAGGGCGATGCCGACGCCGACGTCGGTCGCGACGGAGGCGGCGTCGACGAACAGCTCGGTGAGGTCGATCTCCAGATCGCCGGAGTCGGCGCGGCCGCGCGCGGCGGGCACGTCGATGCCGGGCTGCCAGCGGTGCGCCCGCGCCTTGGCCTTGCCGGACGGCTCGGGGCCCGCCTGCGCGAACGACTTGAGCACGCCGAGGAACTCCTCGATGCGGTCGGGCGCGCGGTGCCGGGGCGCCAGCTCCCGGACCGCCCGGTGCAGCGCGGACGCGACCGGACGGCGGATCGACTGGTCGGGACGGGCCTCGATCTTCCCCGTCCCCCACAGCCGCTGGATCGCCTGCGACCGGAAGGCGTTGAGCAGCACGGTCTTGCCCACCCCGCGCAGCCCGGTGACGATCATGCTGCGCTCGGGGCGGCCGCGGGCCACGCGTTCGAGCACCACCTCGAACTGCCGGAGCTCGCGGTCGCGGCCGGCCAGCTCGGGCGGGCGCTGCCCGGCGCCGGGGGCATAGGGGTTCCGCACGGGGTCCACGCTCTCGGACTCTATGAGGCGATATAGCTGCGGCCGTAGATTTGCGTAGAGAACGCTGCGGCGTGTCGCGTGGTCACGCCGCCGCCCGCAGCGCGCGGAGCCCTCGGGCCCCCGTGTGGCCATGGTCGCCACCATGTCGCCTCCCGGGCGAGCGCGTTCGAACAAGGTGGTCGAACTTCTGTTCGACTGTTCGAACACAGTAGCGCACGCCGTCTTCCTCCGTCACGCGAACACGGAAGACCCCGGCCGCGGGCACCACCCCCGCGGCCGGGGAGCTCGACGTCCCGACCCGAGGGTCAGGACAGGGGCTCGTCCGCGTCGGACCGGTGAGGGACCTTCTCGGCTGGCACGGTGCCCATGCGCCCGGCCTGGAAGTCCTCGAACGCCTGGACGATCTCGTCGCGGGTGTTCATCACGAAGGGGCCGTACCGGGCGATCGGCTCCCGGATGGGCAGGCCCCCGAGAACGAGGATCTCCCAGCCCGCGGCACTGGCGGTCGGCTGGCTGTCGGCGGCGCGGACGACGAGACCGTCCCCCTCGCCCTTGTGGTGCGAGCCGGCGAACACGGCGAGCTGCCCCTCGTCCAGCGCCGCCTCCTCGACGCCGGCCGTCCCGCGGCCCGACAGGACGTACACCAGCGCGTTGAAGTCGCGCGGCCAGGGCAGCGCCAGGCGCGCCCCGGGCGCGACGGTCGCGTGCAGGTAGTTGATCGGCGTGTAGGTGACGCCGGGACCGTCGTATCCGGCGAGCGACCCGGCGATGACGCGCACGAGGGACGAGCCGTCGTCGGCGGCGAGCAGCTTGACGTCGCGGGCCTCGATGTCCTGGTAGCGCGGCGGGACCCACTTCTGGGCGCGCGGCAGGTTGACCCAGAGCTGGATGCCGTGGAAGAGGCCACCCTTGGCCACCAGCTCGGGCGGCGGCTGCTCGATGTGCTGGAGCCCGGACGCGGCCGTCATCCACTGCGTGGCGCCGTCGGCGATGAGGCCGCCGCCACCGGTGGTGTCCTGGTGCTGGAACGCCCCGTCGATGATGTAGGTGACGGTCTCGAAACCCCGGTGCGGATGCCACGGGGTGCCTTTCGCCTCGCCCGGCGCGTACTCGACGGCGCCCATGTGGTCCAGGAGCAGGAACGGGTCGGCCAGGGACAGGTCGATGCCCGGGAAGGGGCGCCTGACCTGGAAGCCCTCGCCCTCCAGGTGGCGCTTGGCGGTCACGACCTTCGCGACGCGGCGCCAGTCGGTGCCCTCCTGCGGCAGCAGCGGCAGGCGGGGCAGGGTCAGCGGGTCGGCCATCACGGCAGGCATCGGGTTCTCCCTCGTCCGGGTGTCCGTCCGCGGTCGGGCGGTGCACTGGTCCCTGCAACATAGTTGATGCTTCAACTATTTCCTCGGACGGAGGCACCCGTCCTGCTAGGCTGAAGATAGCGCGAGTTAGTTGAATCTTCAACATAATGGTCTATACTCGGGACATGACCGAACCTCGCTGGCTCGATGCCACTCAGCAGCGCGATTGGCGGGCATACGTGGACGGCAGCGTCCGGCTCGCCGAGGTCATGGACCGCGATCTCAAGACCAAGCACGGCCTGTCGAACTCCGAGTACGAGATCCTCGTCCGGCTGTCGGAGGCGCCCGACCGGCGGCTGCGGATGGCGGAGCTCGCCGACAACGCCAGCCAGTCGCGCAGCCGTCTCTCCCACACCTGCTCCCGCCTGGAGACCAAGGGCCTGGTCAAGCGGGACAGCTGCCCGAACGACAAGCGCGGCGTCTACGCGCACCTGACCGACGAGGGCTTCGCCGCGCTGGAGCGCGCCGCCCGCGACCACGTCGAGGTCGTCCGGACGTTCTTCATCGACGTGGTCGAGCCCCAGGATCTGGAGGCCATCGGGCGCGCGTTCGGCGTCGTCCTCAAGCGCCTCGGCGGCCCGTCCTAGAGCGGGGCGGTCACGCCGGTCAGGAACCCGACGGACAGCAGGGTCAGCAGGCCCCAGGCGAGCATCATCCCGATGCCGAACGTCCGCCACCGCCCGCCGACCTTCCAGGCGAGCAGGCCGCCGAGCCCGAACGCCAGCACCAGCAGCGTCACGAACTGCGGCAGCAGGCTGGGCCTGCGGCTCATCATCAGCGGCGGGTACATCATCACGGCGTCGACGAAGACGAAGGCCGCCATGCCGGCCGCCAGCGCCTTGACGTCCCGGCCGAGGAACGCCCGCGCGCGCTCTGCGGCGACCTGCGCCCTCTCTGTCTGCAACAAAGGCTGCGCATGCGCCGCCTGCTCGACCTCCACGCTGTGCGCGACCGCGAAGATCTCGTCTTCGAGGCTGGGGAGGTCCCTCTCCTGAGGTTCCGCCATGCCGGCTCCCTGGGGCCGGACGCCACCGGGCGACATGCCCGGCGGATGGTTGGGGATCACGGCCCGTCCGTCCCGGCCCTTTTCCGGCGGGCGCGCCTTCAAACGCACCGTAGCGAATACCCGGCCCGCCGCGCGCACCCGGTGGCCTGCGTATGCTGCAAAGATGCCAGGTAGAGGGGCTATAGGAACCGCGACTTTCCTCGCCACGCTGCTGACCGTGCCGCTCGCCGCGGCCGGATGTGGCCGCGGCGGCGACGACTCGGGCGAGTCGGCGCCTCCGGCGACCCCGCCGACCGCGTCCGCTCCCGGCTCCCCGTCGCCGTCCCCGTCGCCGAGCAAGCAGGGCTTCCAGTCCACGACCAAGAAGGTCACGGCCGGGGACCTCGACCACTCGTGGCGGCGCGGCTGCCCCGTGTCGCCGTCCGGGCTCCGGATGATCGAGATGACCTACTGGGGGATGGACGACAAGCCGCACACCGGTGGGCGGCTCGTCGTCAACGCCAAGGCGGCCGGCGACCTGGTGAAGGTGTTCAGGAAGCTGTACGCCATGCGCTACCCGATCGAGCGCATGCAGCCGGTCGACAAGTACAAGGGCAGCGACTTCGACTCGATCGAGGCGAACAACACCTCGGCGTTCAACTGCCGCCAGGCGACCGGGTCGAGTTCGTTCTCCAACCACGCCTACGGTCTCGCGGTCGACATCAATCCGTGCCAGAACCCGTACGTCTACGCGGACGGGCGCGTCGCCCACAAGGACTGCGTCAAGTACAAGAACCGCAAGAACGACGACCCGGGCGTCATCCACGCCGGCGACAAGGTCGTCAAGGCGTTCGCCTCGATCGGCTGGAGCTGGGGCGGTACCTGGAGCGGTGCCCGCGACTACCAGCACTTCTCCAGCTCGGGCCGCTGAGCGTCACATCATCATCAGGGCGATCACGAGGACCGCGACGACGGCCACCACGGCGACGATGCCGACGATCAGGCCGATACTGGGTCCGGACTTCTCCGGCTGCGCCTGGCTGGCGAAGTTCTGGAACTGGTGCGTCGTGCCTGCAGGGTCCTGCGGTGTCTGCGACATGCCGAAGAGGGTAACGAACCCTTACGCCCGAGTCGGACGATTTCACCACGAGAGCAACCCGAGTCGTCCGCGACGACCATCAGATGGCGGGTGGGCCGAGGAGCCCGAGCCCTACTCTTCGTCCGAGTCTTCGAGAAGCTCGCGCACCTCGATGACTTCGGTCGGGACGTCTTCCTCGGGCCAGCTCACGGCGAGGGCCTGAATCATCGGACGGTGCTCGTCGAACGTCTCGTCCCGTGCGAGGACAAGGGCGGCGGCCGCCTGGATCTCCAGCTCGGGGCAGCGGGTCGCGCTCAAGAGGACGTCGACGGAGTTGTCGCTCCGAAACTCCCCCAGCAGGTACATGGCCTGATTGCGCTCGCTCATCGGGACGGCTTCGTCGCACGCGATGGCCCCAAGGGCCTGGACGAGCCGGGGGTGGGAGTGGTCGACGGATCGGAGCACGTCCCTCACGGTGTCGAGGACCTGGCCGCGGAGCGAGTCGGCGCACTGGAGCGAGTCGGCGAGCACGGACAGGTCGTCCTTCGCCGCGACCCCCAGCGCGGACAGGGCGGTGAGGTGGGCCGCGAGGGGACCGTACTCGCGGCTGAGCTCGGGCGGGGACTGCGGCTGCCGCAAGATCTCCTGGATCAGCGTGTGGACGAGCGCCCTCGCCGGTCGCCGTGCCTCTTCACCACCTCGCGCGAGGGCGCCTTCCGAGTCCCACCAATGGTCCAGGGCGATGCCGACGGCGGCCACGTCACCGCTTTCCAGCATCGTGCGCATGGCGACGTGGTACGGCTCGTCCGCCGTGGGGAGGCGCAGCCTTCTGTGCGCGCGACGCAGGTCCGGGTCCTGCAGCCGATGCCCCTCCCAGTGAACGCTGTGGGGCTTCCCGAAGACCAGGTCGATGGGATTCCGGCCCCAGAAGCGCACCGGAGGACGCTCCTCCCAGCTTTCGGCCAGTTCTTCCATGACCGCACGGTGGCGGTCCAGGCCGCCGGTCTTCACCAGGTAGGAGACCGCGTGCACCTGCACGTCCGTCTCTCCCTCGCGGATCGCACGCAGAAGGACGTCGTCGGCGCCCGCGCCGAGCCCGTCGGCCAGGATCCGGATCGCCGCCTTCCTGGTGCCCTGGGAGGACGGGCCGAAGATCACATCGCACACCGCCTCGACGAGCCGGGCGTCCGCGGTCTCGGCCTCGTCGAAGAGCCCGTACGCCATCCAGACGGCCCTGTACCGGACGGTGTCGGAATCCGTCCGGCCGAGGATGTCCACCAGCAGGTCGGTGTCACCCGGTTCCGCGTGCTGTGCCCCGATCATGTTCAGCGCGCTCACCTCGGCGGGCGAGATCGGACGGCGGAGCACCTCGCGGGCGCGCTCCAGCACCTCGGGCAGGCAGGCGTCCGCCAGGTCGGAGTCGTCCAGGACGTGCCGCAGCCCCTCCCAGTGCTCGTAGTGGTCGAGCGCGATGCCCACGGCGACCGGGTCGTCGCTGCGCAGCAGCGTGGTGAACGCCTCCAGGCACGTCTCGTCGGTCAGCGGGAAACGCAGCTCGTCGTGAGCGTTCCGGAGGGCCGGATCGTCCAGGTGGGCGTCCTTCCAGTACGTGCTGTGGAAGCCCACGAGCGCATCACGAACGTCCCTGGAAAAGGGGCCCGCGTCCTCCGGCCAGGAGTCGACGAGCTGCTGGAGCAGCTCGCGGTGCACACGGACCTTCTTGGGCGATGTCAGCTGCCCGGCGGCACTGACCTGGACCTTGAGGTCGCCGGACTCGGTAAGGCGGATGAAGAGCGCGTCCACCTCGGGCATGTCGAGAGAGCCCAGGGCATGGATCGCGGAGCCGCGATCCCGCGCGGCCAGGCCCTCGTCGAGGGCGATCGCGCGGACGGCCGCCAGGAGCCGAGGGTTCGGCTCCTCCGCGTCCTCGAGAGCAGTGGACGCGGCCATCAGCCCTTCCTCCCGCAGCCCGGGGTCCGAGGTGGTTTCCAGAATCTCGGCGATCCGGTCGGCGTCCTCGTCTTCACCGAGATGCCACACCGCGGTGAGCGACCAGGAGATCGCCCGTTGCCGGTTCTCGTCGTCGAGCGTGGACGACCGGTCCAGGAGGTCGCGGGCGACGAAGAGCACCTCGTTGTTCAGCGGCCAGTACGGGTTGTCCACTCCCCATCTGGTGTCGGCCTGCGCCTGCTGGTAGTCGCTCAACGCATCGCACACGACACCGAGGTCGCCACTGTGCAGCCGTTGACTGAACTCCCCGAGAAACGACGCTACATCGCTCTCCGGCACAGGGCCTCCTCCATGATCGGCTCACCAGACTGGCAGACCGGTCAGCCCCATGTCCTCCGGTTTCAAGGCTCCTTCACCCAGGCGACCAGGCCGTCGTGCCCCGGGGTGAGCTTCGTCCCGCCGAACTCGGTGCGCCGCCGCCAGGGTGGTACCCCGGTGGCTCGGCGAGCGGGAGCGAGCCGTCTACCCGGCTCAACAACGTGACCGTGGACGCTGCCGGAGCGTGAGCGGAGAGTGTGGGATTCGAACCCACGAGGACTGTCCCCAGCCCTGGGCGCTTTCAAGGCGCCTGCACTAGTCCACTATGCGAACTCTCCAGGTGACCGCCTCGCGGCGGCCATCGCCCACGATAGCGGGCGGGGGCGGCTGCGTTCGACCGCATAAGACGACCGCCTCTAGGGGACGCGGTAGCCGGGGATGGACGGCCAGCGCACCGTGAGCACCACCGACTCCTCCTCGGCCTCCCATGAGTGGTCGACGCCGCGCGCCCACACCACGTAGTCGCCCTGTTCGTCGAGGACGACGTCGCGGCCGGGGAACTCCAGCCGGAAGCGGCCGCTGATCAGCACGAGCAGGGCGGTGCGCTTCTCGCCGTCCGTCCACGCGGCGCGGCGCTCGCCCTTCGGGTGCACGCCCCACTTGATCTCGACCTCGGCGCTGTGCCGCAGGTCGCCGGGCGTCTTGAAGTGCCCGAGCAGCCAGCCGCGGTCGGCGGCCGCGTCAGGCGCCGCCTTCCCCACGTACACACCGTCGTCGCCCGTCACAGATGGCAACGGTAACCCGGTCAGGACTGCGGGCGCTGGAAGGCGAAGCCGTCGCCCACCACGGCGGCGAGCGTCAGGTACGCCTCGCGCGTCGTGGGGGCGAGCTGCTCCAGCTCGACCTCGGCGCCCTCTTCCAGGTGGTCGTCGTAGGGGATGCGGACGACGGCGCGGCAGCGGCTCTCGAAGTGGGCCTGGAGCTTGTCCAGGTCGACCTGGCTGCGGGTGCGGTTGCGGACCATCGACAGGACGACGACGCCGTTGCGGACCAGGTGGCCGTGGTCGTGCGCCTCCAGCCAGTCGAGGGTCGCGCTCGCGGACCGGGCGCCGTCCACCGACGGGGAGCTGACCAGGACGAGCTGGTCGGCCAGGCTCAGCACGCCCGCCATCGCCGAGTGCAGCAGCCCGGTGCCGCAGTCGGTGATGCAGACCGAGTAGTACTGCTCCAGGACGACCGCGACGGCCGCGTAGTCCTCGGCGCTGAACGCCTCGCTGACCGCCGGGTCGCGGTCCGACGCGAGGATCTCCAGGCGCGCCTCGTTCTGCGAGGTGAACGCGCGGACGTCGGCGTACCGCTGGATCTGGTCGCGGTTGTTGAGCAGGTCGCGGACGGTCGCGGCGGTCTCCAGCCTGACCTTGTCCGACAGGGTGCCGCGGTCGGGGTTCGCGTCCACCGCGATGACGCGGTCGCCGCGCAGCGATCCCAGCATCGAGCCGAGGCCGGTGGTCGTGGTCGTCTTGCCGACGCCGCCCTTCAGCGACATGACGGCCACCCGGTGGTGGCCGCCCGCCACGGCGGTGCGCGCCCGCCCGATCAGGTCCTTGCGGCGCAGGTCGACCTGCGACTCGCCCGGGTGGATGCTGCCCGCGGTCGCCTTGTAGACCGCGCGCCGCCAGCCGGACGAGGGTGCGATGCGGCGCTCGCCGAGCAGGTTCTCGGAGCTGAGGCTGTCGGCGCTCTGCGGCTCCTGCTGCTGGGGCTGGGCGGGGTGGCCCGGCTGCATCATCTGGCCGAGCGCCGGCGGGTACTGCCCCTCCCCCTGCGGCGGCCCGGCCGGATACCCGTAGCCGGGTGGCGGGTAGGGCTGCCCGGTGTTCGGGTCCACCGGGGGATACGGCTGGCCGCCCGCATTCGGGTCCGGCGCGTAGGGCTGGCCCATTGCAGGGTCCATCGGGGGGTACGGCAGGCCGGGCGCGGGCGGGCCCGGCTGGAACGGCTGCCCGGTGTTCGGGTCCGGCGCGTACGGTTGGCCCGTGTTCGGGTCTACCGCCGGGAACTGCGGGCCTGCGGCGTTCGGGTCCGGCGCGTACGGCTGCCCGGTGTTCGGATCGGCCGTCGGGAACTGCGGGCCCGCGGCGCTCGGGTCAGGCGCGTACGGCTGGCCCGTGTTCGGGTAAGGCTCGTACGGTTGGCCGGCGTTCGGGTCCGCCGGAGGGAACTGCTGTCCCTCCGGGGCCGGGCCGAACAGGAAGGGCTGCGCCATGTTCGGGTCAGGCGCGTAAGGCTGGCCCGTGCCGGGGTCGACCGGCGGGTACGGCTGGCCGCCCGGCGCGTTCGGGCCCGGCTGGAACTGCTGGCCGATGTTCGGGTCGGCGGGCGGGAAGGGGGGCTGCCCCTCCGCACTCGGGTCAGGCGCGAAGGGCAGGCCCATGGCAGGGTCCGCGGGCGGGTACGGCTGACCGCCCGGCGGGTTCGGACCGGGCTGGATCGGCTGACCGGTGGTGGGCTCGACCAGGGGGAACTGCTGGTCGCCCGCATTCGGGTCAGGCGCGTAAGGCTGACCCGTGCCGGGGTCCACCGGCGGGTAGGGCTGGGCACCCGCGTTGGCGTCGTACGGCTGGCCGGTGGTCGGGTCCACGGGCGGGTAGGGCTGGCCGGGCGCGTTCGGGTCGGTGGCGAGGGGGTGGCCCGTGGCCGGGTCGAGGGGGACGTACGGACGGCCCGAGGCGTCCGTGTCCTGCGGGTAGGGCCGGCCCGTCGCGGGGTCGATCGGCTGGTAGACCTGGCCGGCCGCGTCCTGGCGGCCGAACTGGTCGGACGGGTAGGGCGGCAGCTGGTCGAGGGGCGGGGCCGCGTTGCCGTTGGCGTCGTACGGGGACGGCTGGGGCTGGTAGCCGCCCGTCGCGTACGGGGGCGGGAGCATCCCGCCGTCGAACGGCTGCGGCATCGGGCCGCCCTCGTAGGGCGCCGGCTGCGGCGGGCCGAAGTTCTCCGGAGGGTCCTGGTAGGCGGGGGGCGCCGCGAGCCAGGGCTCGGTGTTCGGCTCGGCCGGCTCGGCGGGGGCGGGCGGCGCGTTCTCCGGCTCCTCGGGCGCCTGCGGCGGCTGCGCTCCCTCGGGGGCGGGGGACGGTCCCGTCGTGTCGCCGCTCATCGCGTCCAGAGAGGCCAGCCGCTCCTCCAGTGAGCGCCCGTCGTGCTCGTTCCTCGCCACCGTTTTCCCCCTCGGGCACGCCTCTGATGATCCACACGGTGCAGGCGGGCAAAAAGACCCCCACGCAGGATACCGGTGCGTCAATACCGGGCATCCCACGCGTAGATCGGCCTTGCCTCGACGGCACCCGGGGACGGGGGACGCCTTGGAGGCGCCCGGTAGCGTGGCCGGTATGCATGCGATCGTGATTCGCGAGCCGGGCGACGCCGACGTCCTGGAATGGAAGCCGGTGCCGGATCCGGAGCCGAAGCCGGGCGAGGTGCTGATCGACGTGACGGCGAGCGCCGTCAACCGCGCCGACGTCATGCAGCGCAGGGGCTTCTATCCGCCGCCGCAGGACGCTCCCCCGTATCCGGGCCTTGAGGTGTCCGGCCGGATCGCCGAGCTGGGCGAGGGCGTGACCGGGCCGAACGTCGGCGACGAGGTGTGCGCGCTGCTCGGCGGCGGAGGCTACGCCGAACGCGTCGCGGTCCCCGCCTCGCAGGTGCTGCCGGTGCCGCGCGGCGTGGACGTCGCGGAGGCCGCCGGGCTGCCGGAGGTCGCCTGCACGGTGTGGTCGAACGTGTTCATGCTGGCCGGCCTGCGCGAGGGCGAGACGCTGCTCGTCCACGGCGGCGGCAGCGGCATCGGGACGTTCGCCATCCAGCTCGCCAAGGCGCGCGGGGCGCGCGTGGTGACGACGGTGGGGAGCCCGGAGAAGGCCGAGAGGTGCCGGGAGCTGGGCGCGGACGTCACGGTCAACTACCGCGAGGACGACTTCGTCGACAGCGGCCCCTACGACGTGATCCTGGATCTCATCGGCGCCAAGTACCTGAAGCGCAACGTGGACGCCCTCGCCTCCGGCGGGCGGCTGATGGTGATCGGGCTCCAGGGCGGCGCGAAGGCGGAGCTGGACATCGGCGTGCTGCTGCGCAAGCGGGCGCTGGTGCACGCCACGACTTTGCGGGCCCGTCCGTTGGAGGAGAAGGCGGAGATCGTGGCCGGCGTCCGGGAGCAGGTGTGGCCGCTCCTGGAGTCGGGACGGATCCGGACGGTCGTCGACCGGCGGATCCCCATGGCGGAGGCGTCCCGCGCGCACGAATTGATGGAAGAAGGCGGTCATGTCGGCAAGATCCTGCTGACCGTGTGAGGATGTGGAGTTTATGAGCGAGGCTTCGAAGAAGCAGTCGGAAGAGCCCCAGGTGCTCGTCCTGGGCCCGAACGGCATCGCCGTCGAGGGCGTCGGCGAAGGCGAGTCCGAGGGCAAGTCGGTGACCGAGATGGTCGAGCAGCCGGCGAAGGTCATGCGGATCGGCGGGATGATCCGGCAGCTGCTGGAGGAGGTCAAGGCCGCCCCGCTGGACGAGGCGAGCCGGGCCCGGCTGCGGGAGATCCACCAGTCGTCCATCAAGGAACTGGAGGACGGACTCGCGCCCGAGCTGGTCGCGGAGCTGGAGCGCCTGTCGCTGCCGTTCACCGAGGGCACGGTGCCGAGCGAGTCGGAGCTGCGGATCGCGCAGGCGCAGCTCGTCGGCTGGCTGGAGGGCCTGTTCCACGGCATCCAGACGACCCTGTTCGCCCAGCAGATGGCGGCGCGCGCGCAGCTCGAGCAGATGCGGCGCGCCCTGCCCGCGGGAATGATGCCCTCCGGTGTCGAGGAGGACTCCCAGCCCGGGCCGCGCTCGTCCGGCCCCTACCTGTAGGACTCCGCCCCCCGGCCGCACCCGGCAGCGGGTGCGGCCGCGCTAGGGGAAGAGGCGCTCCAGGACCTCGGCCACGCCGTCGTCGTCGTTGCGGGACGTCTTGTGCGACACGGCGGCCAGCACGAGCGGGTGCGCGTTCGCGACCCCGTAGGACGTGCCCGCCCAGGTCAGCATCGGCAGGTCGTTGGGCATGTCGCCGAACGCGGTGACGTCCCCCGCCGTGATGCCGAGCTCGGTGCACAGGGCCGCCAGGGCGCTGGCCTTGGTGACGCCGAGCGCGCTCATCTCCAGCAGCCCCCGTCCGGAGGAGTGCGTCACGGTCACGAGGTCGCCGACGGCCTGGACCGCCTTCGCCGAGAGCGCGTCGGGGTCGGCGGCCGGGTGGAACGCGAGCAGCTTGGTTCCGCCCCGGCTGACCAGCTCGGCGTCGTCGACGGGACGGCCGCCGAGCGCCGCCGCGTCCCACCGGCCGAGGTTGTAGCTGGCCTCGAACACGAAGCCGGTCGGGTACTCCACCGCGAAGCGCAGCTCGGGCACGACGCCGCGCAGCCGCCCGATCACCTCGGCGAGCACGTCCGGCGCGATCTCGTTGGCCTGGAGCACCGTCTCGGTGTGCAGGTCGTAGAGGACGGCGCCGTTGGCGCAGATCGCGACGCCGCGGTGGTCGACGGCCGCGGCGATCTCCGTCATCCAGCGCGGCGGCCGTCCGGTGACCATGACGAGCATCGCCCCGGCCCGCTCGACCCGGGCGAGGGCGGCGACGGTCCGGGCGGAGATCGTGCCGTCCGAGCGCACGATCGTGCCGTCGAGGTCGGTGGCGATCACGCGCGGCGAGGACTCAGACATGTCACCTTCCTGGGCAGATGGGACACACCCTAGGCCAGGGGCATGACACGCCCGACTCCCGGCATCGCCCCAGGGCCCGGGTGACGCGAGCGGGGCCCGTCCAAGCCAGGACGGGCCCCGCTCCACGGACGTTCAGCGCTTGACCGGCTCCAGGACTTCCAGGCCCAGGAACTTCTGCAGCGCCTTCGGGACGCGCACCGAACCGTCGGCCTGCTGGTGGTTCTCCAGGATCGCGACCATCCAGCGCGTGGTCGCCAGCGTCCCGTTCAGGGTCGCCACCGGCTGGTTCTTGCCGTCGGCGTCGCGGTGCCGCACCGCCAGGCGCCGCGCCTGGTACTCGGTGCAGTTCGACGTCGAGGTGACCTCGCGGTAGGTGTTCTGCGTCGGCACCCACGCCTCGCAGTCGTACTTGCGGGCCGCGCTGGCGCCGAGGTCGCCCGCCGCCACGTCGATCACCCGGTACGGGATCTCGACCTTGGCGAGCATCTCCTTCTCCCACTCCAGCAGCCGCAGGTGCTCGGCGTGGGAGTCGGCCGGGTCGCAGTAGGAGAACATCTCCACCTTGTCGAACTGGTGGACGCGGATGATGCCGCGCGTGTCCTTGCCGTAGGAGCCGGCCTCGCGGCGGAAGCAGGACGACCACGCCACGTACCGCCGCGGCAGCTCGTCGATGATCTCGTTCATGTGGAACGCGGCGAGCGGCACCTCCGACGTCCCGACGAGGTACAGCTCTTCCTGCGGGAGCTGGTACACCTCGGCGGCGTGCGCGCCGAGGAACCCGGTGCCCTCCATCGCCTCCGGCTTCACCAGGACGGGCGGGTACATCGGCACGAACCCGCTCGCGACGGCCTGCTCCATGGCGAGGTTGAGCAGCGCGTACTGGAGCCGCGCGCCCACGCCCGTCAGGTAGTAGAACCGCGCGCCCGACACCTTCGCGCCGCGCTCCATGTCGATGGCGCCGAGGCTCTCGCCGAGCTCCAGGTGGTCCTTCGGCTCGAAGTCGAACGCGGTCGGCTCGCCGACGTGCTCCAGGACGACGAAGTCCTGCTCGCCGCCGGGCGGGGCGCCCTCCTCGATGAGGTTCGGGACGCCCTTGAGCAGCGCGTCGAGCTCCTCGCCGAGGCGGTCGGCCTCCGCCTCGCGCTCCTTCACCTGCTGCGCCAGCTGCTTGGCGCGGGCCAGCAGCGCCTGCCGCTCGTCGCCCTGCGCCTTGGACACCGACTTGCCGAAACTCTTCTGCTCCGCCCTGAGCTGCTCGAACGAGGTCAGCGCCGAGCGGCGCCTCCCGTCCAGGTCGAGCAGCCGGTCGACGACGCCGTCATCCTCACCGCGGGCGCGCTGCGAGGCGCGCAGCCGCTCGGGATCCTCTCGAAGAGCTCGCAGGTCAATCACAGACCCGAGGCTACCGGCCCGGCGCCCTCGTCCGCGCGCGAGTATCGGCGGTTCGCGCCCGTTCATGGACGCCGCTCGCCAGCAGCGCGTGCGCGGGCAGCGCGACCTTCCCGTCGCCGGCCGCGTAATCGGCGACGATCTCGTCGTAGGCGGCCTTGACCCGGGCGACGGTAGGCGTGTCCTGCCGTCCGACGACCACGCCGTTCGTGCCGACCCGGGCCAGCGCGCCCGTCTCCC
This sequence comes from Actinomadura sp. NPDC023710, assembly GCF_040639875.1. Lineage (NCBI taxonomy): Bacteria > Bacillati > Actinomycetota > Actinomycetes > Streptosporangiales > Thermomonosporaceae > Actinomadura > Actinomadura sp. NPDC023710. The sequence goes on along the minus strand of NZ_JBFAGB010000012.1, from coordinate 34,145 downwards.
ACCACTCCTCGGGGTCGACGAGGTGCTCCCAGGTCACCTCCTCGACCGCGACCTCGGCGAACCCGGCCTCGGCGACCAGCCGCCGGAACGCCGCCGCCTCGCCGTACTCCAGGAACGGCGGCGCGGGGATGTCGTCCGGCCACGGCACGCCCGCCGCCTCGATCGCCTCCCGGACGATCGCGAGGGCGCCGCTGCCCGGCATCACCCAGCAGGTCACCGCCAGCCGCCCGCCCTTGCGGAGCACGCGCCGCAGCCGGGCCAGCGCCACGTCGGGGGCGCCCACGTGGTTGATGACGAAGTTGCCGGCGACCGCGTCGAACGTCCCGTCCTCGAAGGGGACCTCGGGCAGGACGGCGACCCGCGCGTCCAGCCCGGGGACGTTCCGGCGCGCCGTCTCGGCCATGCCCGGCTCGGCGTCCATGGCCGACACCCGCGCGCCGCGCCGCGCCGCCTCCCGCGAGACGAACCCGGGCCCGGTGCCGACGTCGAGCAGCCGCGTGCCGTCCGCCACCCCGGCCGCGTCGAGCAGCGGCTCGATCATGTACCGCGTGACGTGGGCGAACCCCCGCTCGTACGCGGGGGCCCGCCCGGCCCACAGCTCCCGCTCGTAAAGGTCGAAGTCCTGCGCCACGCCCCGCAGCCTACGTCAGCGCACGTCCACGGCGTCGCCCTGCGAGACCGAGCCCAGATAGCCGGACGTCTCCTTGTAGACCGCCTTCCAGGTACCGTCCACGGACGCCTTGAAGGACTTGGCGAACCAGCCGTCGGCATCGGTCTTGGTGGCGGCGACCTGCTTGTACGTCGTCGTCCTGGCGGCCTTGAAGTAGACGTACACGGGCGCGTTCGGCCCCGGCCCCGCCGCGTCCCGGAACCGGTAGAGCCGCCCCTTGACCGTGATGCTCCCGCCCTTCTTCACGGGCTCGGGCGAGGCGTTGAAGTCGTACCACTGCGTCCGGTACTTGACCTCGACATAGCGAAGGTCGCTGATGACTGGCATGTTCAGATCGCTGCCCGGGTAACGGACGCGCCAGTACGCGTCCTTCGTCACCGGCCTCACGTCGTCGAAGGAGAAGGGCCCCGGCCGCGCCAGGGTCCGGGTCGCCCAGACCTTCCACACATGGCCGTCCAGGGAGTACTCCAGGTGCACCGGCAGGTTCGCGGCGCCGGTGTCGCCGGGCCGGAGGTCCAGCCGCCCGCGCGCAGTGATCGGATCACGATAGGCGAGCGGTCCGGGGAAGGCGTCGAAGCCGGTGATCTCGGAGCTGTTCCGGATGCTCACCGTCCCGAGGCCTGCCTGGCCTCCGGTGAGGAAGCCGGTCTCCCCGAGCCGCACTGTCACGGCTCCCGACCTCCCGACCTCCCGCGCGGCGAAGAAGGCGGCGCGGAAGGTGCCGTCCGCGGAGGTCGGGGTCGACGTGACGCCTCCGGCGTCATGGAGGCCGTCCGGCACGTCGAGCTGGATCTCGAGCCCGGCCACGGGCACCGGACCTGTGGAGCCCCGCCGGACGATCCTGCCGTACACCGACACCAGCGACTGCGGCGCCACCAAAGGCCCCGGCACCATGTTCGCGGTGATGACCGTGGCCTGCCTGTCGACGGTGACGGAAGCGGCGCGCGTCGTTCCGCAGAACCGCCCTTCCCGGGGGACGGAGGCGGCCGGGGACGCGTCGCCGCCGGAGGTCAGCGTGAACGAGCCGTCCTCGCCCGCCGTCGTCTCCGTGCTCGTCCCTGTCCTGACCTTCGCGCCCGACGCCGGCTCGGGCGCGGCCTCGCGGTACTTCTGGACCGTGACCCGGCCGCGCATCGTCACGTCGGAGTGCTCGATGTCGATGACGCCCGGCGAGTTCGAGAAGTCGGTGATGCTCGTCGTGTAGCAGTCGTCGAACTCGCTGTTGCGCGTGTACGTTGCGCCGTCGGCCGTGTTGATCAGCACCTCGACCCGCGTCACGCCGGGGCGGGCCTCGATGTCGGGGCGGAACTCGGCCTGCCAGACCCCGTCGTTGTCCGTCCCGCTGCTCCGGGTGAACTCGACGGTCGCATAGGGCTCCGCCTCGGGGGTCTGATACCGCATGTTCGCGCGGACCTTCGTGACCCCGCTCGCGGACTTGGCGCCCAGTGTCAGCTTGACCACGCGGTCCTTGGCGAGCTTGTCGTAGTCGAGGGTCAGGCTGACCCCGGTCGCGTCGGCGTGGGCGGCGCCGGGCACGAGGAAGAGGGACGACGTTAAGGCGGCGGTGGCGAGCAGTGCGGACGAGCGGCGCATGGGGAACCTCTCCACTGATTACTGGTATGGAGTTGACGCCCACGATCGGTCGGCGGTTGACCACCGCCGATCACGCTTGGATCACGCCGATCGCGGGCCCGCCGTCCCGGTGCCGCATCGGCATCCCGGCGGGCCCCGCGCTCGTCAGCGCACGTCCACGTAGTCGTCCCGGTACGTCTTGGCGTAGGTGGAGGTGGCACCGGAGTAGGCGCGCCAGGTGCCGTCCTTGGTCGCCTTGAAGCCCTTGCGGAACCGGCCGATCCTGTCGGTGGCCTGCTTGCCCATGTAGACCCACTTGGAGGATCCCTTGGGCAGGAAGTAGAAGACGACCGTCTTACCGCCGTAGGTGTACCACTTCGAGGTCTGGCGGTAGACCGTGCCCATCACCGTGACGGTGCCGCCCTTCTTCACCGGCTCGGGCGCCGCGTTGAAGTCGAGGATCTTCGTCCGGTACCGGACCTCGACGTTGTCGTTACCGCTGACCGACTGCTCGGTGCTGTCGCTCTTGGGGACCAGGGCCCGCCAGTAGCCGGTCCGGTCGGCCCTGCCCTCGACGCTGAACGTGCCGTCCCGGAAGACGCCGACCGCGCCCTTGGTGCTCCACGTCTTGCGGTCGGTGGAGAACTGCAGTTGCACGGAGGCGTTGCCGGGGGCGCCGGTCCAGCGGCCGTCCGCGAGCCGGGTCAGGACGCGCCCGTACGCCGTCACGTTCTCGCCCCGGCCGACCGGCTCGGGCGTGGCGTTGAACCCGGTGACGGACGTCCGGTACGCGACGCTCCGGTAGCGCGGCTGCCCCTCGGACCTGAAGTAGCCGGGGTGGTCGGCGGGCCAGCCGAGGGCGTCCGTCGCGAAGGAGGCCGACCATGCGCCGTCCTCGCTCGGGTTGATCAGGAACGTGAAGGCGCCCCCGGCGCCGGTCGTGGCACGGCCCAGGGTCGTCCAGACCGGCTCGGGGGCCGACCCGGCGAACTTGATCTCGACCTGCTTGCCCGCGAGCGGCGCCCAGACGCCGTTGTGGTCCTCGCGTTCCAGCCGGCCCGTCACGTTGACCCGGTCGCCCGCGACGAGGTGCTCGGGCACGTCCACAGTGAGCCGCGTGTTCAGCCGCCGCATGGCGACGGTGCCGAGCCCGCTCTCGGTGGGCCGGTACAGGAAGGAGCCGCGATAGACGAGGGACATCCGGGTGTAGCCGGAGAAGGAGGCCTGCCCCTCCACCCTGCCGTCCGCACCGGAGACCGCCGTCGCGAACTGGCCGATGTCCGGGATGAGGCGCAGCGTCTCACCCGCAACGGGCACCAGGTCGCCGTTCGCGGCCCGGCTCATCAGCCGCCCCCGGAAGGTGGCCGAGGGGTTCTCGATGTCGACCACGTCCGGGGTCACCGTGAAGTCGCTGATCACCGTGTCCGCGCCGTTGTCGACGGTGGCGCGGTGGCGGGCCAGGACGGTCTGCTCGGCGTTGGTCAGCTCGACGTTCACCCACCAGCGTCCCGGGTCGACGGTGACGGCCGTCTTCGTCCGCCAGACGCCGTTCGTCGCGGTGCCCTCGACGAGTTCGAAGTCGTCCGCGGTGAGCGGCGTCGCGGATCCGCCCTCGTACGGTTCCGTGACGGCGCGCACCTTGGTGATGTCCAGTCCCGATTCCGCCGCCACCTCGATCTTCGTGGTGGCGCCGGGCGACAGCACGCGGGTGCTGATCACCCGCAGGGTCGCCGCCGCGTCTGCGGGGACCGCGGCCAGGGAGAATGTCACGGCCAGGGCCGTGACGAGGGCGAGCAATCGGCGCACGGGACGACCTCTCCACTGTTCACTGGTGTGAAGAGGACGTTCAAGATCCACAGCCGGTTGTCGCCGGGGCGGTCGTTGATGATCTCGGTTGCGTCACGCCCGGGGAGGCGTGGCCGGTCACTTGTTCGCGTCCGCCCAGGCCTGGTCGAGGACCTGCGCGAACGTCTCGGAGGGCTGGGCGCCCGAGACTCCGTAGCGGCGGTCGATGACGAAGAAGGGCACGCCGGTCGCGCCGATGTCGCGCGCGGCGCTCTGCTCGGTGTCCACCTCTGAGGCGAACTTCCCGGACGCGAGCACGTCGCGTGCCTCGGCGGCGTCCAGGCCCGCTTCGGCGACGACGTCCACGAGGGTGTCCCGGTCGAACACCGGGCGCTCGTCGGTGAAGTAGGCCTTGAACAGAGCCTCCACGACCGCGCCCTGCACTCCGCGCTGGCCCGCGAGGTAGACGAGCCGGTGCGCGTCGGCGGTGTTGCCCGCCTGGCGGCCTTCGAGGTGGTACTCCAGACCGGCCGCGGCGGCGCGCTCCTCCATCTCCCGGTTCTTCTCGGCGGCCTCCTCGCGCGTCAGGCCGTACTTCTCCGCCAGCATCTGCGCCACGTCGATCGTCGCGCCCTGCGGGAACGAAGGATCGAGCTGGAAGGCGCGGTAGACCACCTCGACCTGGTCCCGGTGCGCGAACCCTTCCAGAGCGCGTTCGAAATGCCGCTTACCGAGATAGCACCAGGGGCATACGACGTCGGCCCAGATCTCAACACGCACGGGAATACCCCTCTCAGGACGGTCTACCGTGCCAACGCGCCCCCGGCTGATTTGATTTCCGGGCGCGGGCTCAGGCGTAGCCGGTGCGGATGCCGGTGATCCAGGCGGCGGCCTCGGTGAAGTCGGCATCGTGGGTGCCGCGGCGGATCTCGGGGCGGACCTGGTCGGCGCGGGTGTAGGAGCCGACGAAGCGGACGTCGGCGCAGACGCGGCGCAGCCCCATCATGGCCTCGCCGACCCGGGCGTCGATGACGTGGCCCTCGAAGTCCATCCAGAACAGGTAGGAGCCGAGGCCGGCGCCGGTCGGGCGCGACTGGATCAGCGTGAGGTTGATGCCGCGGACCGAGAACTCGGTGAGGATCTCCAGCAGGGCGCCCGGGTGGTCCTCGCCGATGAACGCGACGACGGTCGTCTTGTCCATGCCGGTGGGCGGCGGCGGGGGGCACGGGCGGCTCAGGACGACGAAGCGGGTGACGGCGTCGGCGACGTCGTGGATGTCCTCCGCGAGGACCGACAGGCCGTAGCGGGCGGCCGCGAACGAGCCGGCGAGGGCGGCGTCGTAGTGGCCGTCGGCGACGTGCTGGGCGGCCTCGGCGTTGGAGGTGGCGGCGCGCCACTCGGCGTCCGGGACGTTCTCCATGAGCCAGCGGCGGCACTGCGGCTGCGCGATCGGGTGGGACGCGACGGTCTTGATGTCGTCCAGCGCCGTGCCGGGACGGACGAGGAGCGCGAACGAGACCGGCAGGTGGATCTCGCCGACGATCTGGAGGGGCTCGCCGGTCGCCAGCTCGTCCAGCGTCGTGGGGACCGAGCCCTCGACGGAGTTCTCCAGGGCGACGACGGCGGTGTCGACCTCGCCGCGGCGCAGGGCTTCGAGAGCGGCCGGGACGGTCGCGTAGGGGATGTGCTCGGCCCCGGCGGCACCGGGGAGGGTGAGCAGCGCGGCCTCGGTGAAGGTGCCCCGCGGACCCAGGTAGGCGTAGCGCGCTGGCCTGTCGTCTGCGGTCACTAGGGTCCCCCGGTGGGTGTTTCGGCTGTGCGGAAGCCGTCTTGCGGCAAGGCGAGAAAGCCGAGTCTACCGTCCGGGGCGCCACCCCCTCAGGCGCCGGTCGGGCGCCCGTTCGGGCATCGCCTCAGGCGCTGGGCGTGGGGGTGCGGGCGCCGTTGCCGAAGTCGGGCAGCGGGTCGTCCATCGAGACGACGGGGCCCTTGCCGAGCCGGGCGGCCCGCAGGGCCTGGTTCTCCTCGGGGGAGAGCGTCTCGACGGCGTGCCCGCCCTGGACGGCCTTGGCGTAGGTCCGCGTCTCGGTCCGCCCGTTGATGGAGCTGACCACCACGCCGTCCCCGACCGCGTTGATCAGCGCGAGGGAGAAGGACCGGTGCCCGGACATCTCCTTGAGAGCGTCGTAGTGGACGATCGCGAGGTCGCGCAGGGCGCGCTCGTCCACCTCGCCGCTCGCGACCTGGAGCTGGCGCCTCAGCATTTCCCCGCACTCGTCGACGACCTGGTTGACCCGGTTGTGCGCGACCACCGCGATGGAGAGCCCCGCAATCCCGGCGACCAGGCCGGCGACGGCCACCGCGACGAGCATCACGGGCCGAGCGTACCCATGCCGACCTGGTGTTGCGAAGGATCTCGGGGGTGGTTGTCCGGATCGAGCCGTTTCACCAGCCATGTTCCGAGGACCAAGATCGATGCCAGGGCGGCGAGTCCGAACGAATCGCGCAGCACCTGCCCCGCGAGAACCGTTACGGGGGAATGATCCGGGCCGATCAAGCCCCGCGCCCACCACGGGACCGGGAACAGGAACAGCAGCCACAGGCCGAACGCGACAAGACATCTTCGCGTGTCACGCCCATCACCCACCAAAGCCCCCACAACCGCGATCATCCACACCAGGTGATGGATCCACCCCACAGGGGACAGGACGACGGACAGCAGCCCGACGATCGCGACCCCGGCGAGCAGGAGGCTGGAGGCGTCGGCGCCGGACGCCGCGTCGGCGGCGAGCGTCGCCCGGCGCGCCCAGCCGAAGCCGAACCAGGCGACGACCAGGGCGAGGGCCAGCCACACCAGCGTCCGGGCCGGCCCCTCGTCCAGGACGCGGGCCACGATCCCCTGGATCGCCTGGTTGGTGGTGCCGTCGACCGCGCCGGTCCGGTCGCCGCCCTCCAGCAGCGCGCCGAACCAGTAGGCGGACGAGTCGGACGGCAGCAGCGCGAACCCGCCCAGCGTGGCGACGACGGCGGTCAGCACGGCGTTGACCAGCGCGTCCCGCCGTCCGGTGACCAGGAAGTAGATGAGGAAGACGCCCGGCACCAGCTTGATCGCCAGGGCGAGGCCGACGAGCATGCCGCGCGGCCAGCGGGCGGTGCGGGCGCAGCAGTCGGCCAGGCACATGGCCAGCAGGAACAGCCCGACCTGCCCGAACCTGACCTGGTCGCGGACGGGGTCTAGCCACGTCATCGCCGCGACCAGGACGCCCGCGGTGAGCGGCGCCCAGCGTCCCGTCCGGCGGATGAGGTCGCGGAAGGCGTAGCAGACGACGATCACGAGCGACAGGTAGATCAGCCCCGTCCACACCCACTGCGCCGCACGCCACGGCAGGAGCGTGAACGGGACCGCCAGGGCGGCGGCGATCGGCGGGTAGGTGAAGGGGAGCAGTTGCGGCGGCTGCGTGAGGAAGTCGTACAGGGGCGCACCGCGCAGGACCGCCAGCCCGCCCTCCCGGTAGACCTCCAGATCGACGAGCCGCTGGTCGGGCTGGTTGCCGAGCCACTGGTGGACGACCGGCGCGGCGGCGGCCACGGCGACGGCGATCCCGGCGAGCAGGACCAGCAGGTCGCGGACGCCCCGCCGGGCGGGGGCGCCGGAAGCCTCGCCGGGGGAGTCGCGGGCATCCCGCGCCATCAGACCGTCCACAGCCCGCAGGATATGGCCCCTGCCCGGTGGTGGGGCTCTTGTAACCTGAACGCCATGACGTCCCGGGGAACGAAGATCGCCATGTTCCTCGCGACCCTCGCGGCGGCGCTCGCGGCCGTTCTCGGCCCGGCGGCGGCGCACGCCGCGCCCTCGGCCCCCGCCGAGCGGGCCGTCACCGGCCGCGTGGTGGTCATCGGGGTGCCGGCGCTGATGTGGAGCGACGTCACCCGCGAGAACACCCCGGCGCTGTGGGGGCTGACCTCGCAGGGCTCGGCCGCGGGCCTCAGCGTCCGCACCACCCGCGTCATCACCTGCCCGACCGACGGCTGGCTGACCTTGTCGGCGGGGCAGCGGTCGCGGCTGGCGCACGGCGACTGCGCGCTGCCGTCCACGCCGGTCCTGCCCGGCCAGGCCTCCCCCTCCGGCCCGCCGCCCGCCGGCGGCGCCGTCGCCGCCGGCTGGCCCGCGATCAAGAGCGACAACGCGGGCACCAACTACCACGCGCGGATCGGGCTGCTCGGCGACGAGGTCCACCGGGCGGGCGGCTGCACGATGGCGGTCGGCCCCGGCGCGGTATTCGGCGCCGCCGACGGCGCCGGCCGGGTCGACCGCTACGCCGCCTCGCCCGACAAGGTCACCGCCGCCGACTGGGCGCGCTGCCCGCTCGCCGCGGTCGACGTGGACGACCTCTTCCGCGCCTACATCAACGCGGGCGTCGACCCGCACGGCGACCAGGTCCCGCTGTCGGACGAGGTCCGCGCCGCCGCCGCGAAGGCCGCCGACCGGCGGATCGCGCAGGTCGTGACCGGGCTCCCGGAGGGGACGACCGTGCTGGTCGCGGGCCTGTCCGACACCGGCGTCAACCCGCACCTGCGCGTGGCCGTGGCCAAGGGCGCCGCCTACGGGCCCGGCTACATGACCTCCAGCGCCACCCGCCAGGACGGGCTGGTCACGCTGACCGACCTCACCGCGACGACGCTGAAGCTGCTCGGGGTGAAGCAGCCCAAGCAGGCCGTCGGGTCGGCGTGGCGGTCGCAGCCGTCCACGTCGTCCACGCACGACCGGGTCGACGCGCTCATGGACGAGGACGTCGCGGCGCAGGCGATCCGGGCCGTCCAGACGTCGTTCTACTGGGTGCTGTTCGCGGTGCAGCTCGTCCTGTACGGGATCGCCGTGGTCGCGCTGCGGCGCCTCGGCGGCGACCGCCGCTCGCGGGCGCGGATCCTCGGCGGCACCCGGGTGATAGCGCTGCTCGGCGGCGCGGCGCCCGGCGCGTCCTTCCTCGCCGGGCTGCTGCCGTGGTGGCGGGCCGAGCACCCGACGCCCGTCCTGATCTGCACCGTGCTGGGCTTCGCCGGGCTGCTGACGGGCGTGGCTCTCGCCGGGCCGTGGCGCCGCTCCACCGTCGTCCCCGGCCTGGTGATCACCGGCGTGACGGCGCTCGTCCTCGCACTGGACGTGATGACGGGCTCCTCCCTCCAGCTCAACACGCTGATGGGCTACACCGCCCTCGTCGCCGGACGGTTCTACGGCTTCGGCAACCAGGCGTTCTCGCTGTTCGCGGTGGCCGCGATCCTGACGGCGGCGTGGCTGACGGAGTACCCGCTGCGCAGGGGCGGCAAGGCCGTCGCCGTCGCGATCGTGGCGGTGATCGGCGCGTTCACGGTCGCGGTGGACGGCCTGCCCGCGTTCGGCAGCGACTTCGGCGGCGTGCTGGCGATCGTCCCGGCGTTCGCGATGCTCGGCCTGATGGTCGCGGGCAAGCGCATGTCGCCGCTCAAGCTCGGCCTGTTCTTCCTGGCCGGCCTGGCGCTCGTGCTGTTCATCTCGTACCTGAACGCCCGGTCGGCCAACCCGACGCATCTCGGCCGGTTCTGGCAGGACCTCATGGCCGGGGACGCGTGGGACGTCGTCACCCGCAAGTTCAACGCGATGCTGAACAGCCTCGGGTACTGGCCCTACACGCTCGCGCTCGCCGCCGCGGTCGTGTTCCTGTTCTTCGTCCTGGCGCGGCCGACGCGGTGGCGGGTGTCGCTGCTGCAGGGCGCCTACGAGAAGAACATGACGATGCGCCCGGCGGTGATCTGCGCGCTGGCGGTCGGCGTCATCGGCACGCTGGTGAACGACTCGGGCGTGGTGATCCTGTCGGTGGCGTTCAGCCTGGCGACCCCGCTGATGCTCGCCGCGGGGCTCCGGTCGCTGGAGATCGACCTGAGGAACGCAGACACGCCGCCACCAGCGCCGTCAGGATCGCCAGAAGCGTCCACGGGACCACGGTCGGCCGAACGACGGTGAACAGCCACTCCAGATCGTCCGGCAGCCGGATGCGGGCGGGCGCGCGGGCCGGCAGGTAGGCGAGGCTGAGGGCGGTGGTGTGGGCGAGCAGGATCCAGTCGATCCGCGTCCAGGGCAGCAGCGCCAGCAGCGCCCACCCGAACCCGTCGTACCAGGGCAGCGCGTAGGGCGCGGCGAGGAGCCACGCGAGGGCGATCGCGGCGGCGACGCGCCGCTCCTCCGCGCCGGGCACGAGGGCGTCCTCCTTGGGCAGGGCCCGGACGAGCAGCAGGAGCAGCACCAGGCCGAGCAGCATCGCGCCCAGCTTGATGACGTCGCGCTGGGAGCCGCGGCCGAGCGACTCGTCCAGCAGGTGCCAGGGGGTCGCGAAGGAGACCATGTTGCTGGCCTCGCGGACCTGGTCGAGCGCGTGCGGCCCGGCGAGCGCGTAGGACAGCGCCGTGACGGCCGCTCCCCCGGCGAACAGCGCGATCAGGTGGCCGACCGGCCATTTGCGGCGTTCCGTCCAGGTCCGGCGCAGCAGGCCCCAGGCGGGGCCCCCGGCCACGAGCGCGGCGGGCAGCTTGATCGCCGTCCCGAGCCCGGCCAGCGCCCCGGCCGCCAGGGAGCGCGCCCAGCCCGCCCGGCCCGCGGCCCCGCCGCCGAAGACGGCCAGCGCGGCCACCATCGGGGCGATCGCGAGGACGTCGTTGTGCGCCCCCGCCACCAGGTGGAACAGCACGAGCGGGTTGCACGTCCACAGCAGCGCCGTGCGGAGCCGCCGCTCCTCCGTCCCGGCCATCCGGTAGAGGATCAGGGCCGTCACCGCGAACGCGAGCACGTTCAGCACCGACAGGACGAAGACGGTCAGCCGCACCGAGCCGCTGCCGATCCACGCGGCGAACGCCTGCCCGCCCGTGGCGACCGGCCCGTACACCGACGGCGTCGTCCGCCACTCCTCGGGTGCCCCGGCGACCGGGTCCTTCGGCAGGTCGACGGCGCTCGTGCGGTACGGATCGTGGCCGGTCGCCGCCATCCGCCCGTAGGAGGCGTAGTTCAGGTGGTCGGTGGACCCGACCGGCGGCATGAGCATGAACGCGGCCGCCGCCAGCAGTCCCGCGGCCACCAGCGGCAGGGCCCGCACGCGCCAGCCCCTGCGGACGGCGGCGAAGCACAACCCGAGCCCCAGCGCGCTCGCGGCGATCCCCGCGACGACGAGGCCGATCACCAGGTACGGCGACGGATGGACGTCCAGCGCGTACGGCGGCTCGGTGCGCGGGCCCTCCAGCTCCGGCTCGAACACCGACGGCCCGAGGAGGGCGGTGGCGACGAAGCAGGCGACGCCGGCCCCGATCCCCCACAGCCCGCCCGTGCCGAGACGGGTCACGGGCGGCTGCCGCGCAGGCGGTCCAGCCCTCTGGTCACCGCCGGTTCGCGCACGGCGAGCGCCCTTGCCACGTCCCGGAACTGCCGGGCCCGGTGCAGCTGGGAGCGCCAGTCCGTGCCGGTGGCGCGGTGGGAGAGCGGCACCTCCACCTCCGCCACCCGGAACCCGGCGCGCAGCAGGTCGACGGTGAGCGCGGTCTCCACCCCGAACCCGGCGGCGAGCGGGAGAGCGGCGTCGAACGCGGCCCGGGTCAGGCAGCGCTGCCCGTTCAGCGGCGCGGTGGCCTCCCAGCCGGTGGCGCGGCGGATCCCGTCGCGCGACAGCCGCACGACGAACCCGTGCCCGCCGAGCTTCACGGTCGTGGTGAACACGGCGATCGTCATGTCGGCCTCACCGGACCTGACCGGCTCGACCAGCGGCGCGGCCTCGCGCGCGGTCTCGGCGAGGTCGGCGTCCAGGAACAGCAGGTGGCGGGGCCGGTCGCGGCCCTCGTCCAGCAGCCGGACGGCCTCGGCCCCGCTCTCCATCGCGGCGCCCTTGCCCCGGTTCCGGCTGTGCCGCACGACCCGCGCCCCGGCCTCGCGGGCCACCCGCCCGGTGCCGTCGGACGAGCCGTCGTCGATCACCACGACCAGGTCGGCGCCGGGAAGCTCCTGCGCTGCCTTGACCGTGGCCGCGATGCGGTCGGCTTCGTCCTTGGCTGGGATGCATACCGCTACGTCCTGCATATCCGCGATCGTAGTCGGGGACGGGCGCGCGATGCCGCAGGGCACCGGGGAACGGCCCAAGCCGTTACCCGTGCGACCGGACGGCGACCCGCGGGGTTCACCCGCGGCGCCGGCGGTAGGGACGAGTGGTCGGAAAGGTCAGCCGGCGTCCAGAACCGGCGCCGCCTCCGTCACGGTGAAGACGGTGTCGAGCCCGGTCACCTGCAGGATCCGCTTCACGGCCGGGCGCGGCGCCGCCAGTTCCAGCGCGCCGCCCTGCTCCTTCAGCCGCTTCATGGCCGAGAGCAGCACGTTCATGCCCGTCGAGTCGCAGAACTCGACGCCGCTCATGTCGACCACGATGTGGTCGGCCTGGTCGCGCAGGAGGCCCGCGAGGGCCGCCTGCAGCCGTGGCGCGGTGTACAGGTCGAGCTCACCGGTCGCCGTGACAACGGCGTGACCTCCCTGAGACGCGGTCGAGACATTTAGCTCCACGTCCGGCACACTATCTCGCGAACGGCCCGGGAGCCAGGCGGTTCGCCAAGTCCCCTGCGCCGTGGGCGTTTCCGGGGCGTGTCGCCGCCTTGCCAGTCCCGCACGCTTTGAGAACTACGCACCGTAATGTGGGGATTCCAGTGGCCGGAGGCGCTGATCCGGTCCGCCGATATCGCGGGTTCGCCCCGCACGATCGCTCGGAGTAGGGGAACCTGAACGGGTGCAACAGCGGCATGGTCGACTGCGCGAGCGCCTGGAGACCGTCCGGGCGCGGGCGGCGAAGTCCAGCACGTGGCGGACGTCCACCCAGATCCTGTTCCGCCTGGTGAACAAGGACGGCTTCGTCCCCGTCAGAACGCGTCTTTCCCGCGAGGACCTCGCCTTCCTCGCCGGCGCCCGCGAAGAGGTCATCGCCTTCGCCGACCTCACCCTGCGCCTCGTCGACCTGCACCGCCCGCAGGAGGCCGGCGGCGGCATCACCAGCGACCCCGACCGCCCCATCCGCCGCTGCCGCGCCTGCATGTCCCGCTGGCCCTGCCCCACCTACCGCACCATCACCGAAGCCCTGGACCCCTGACCCGCTCCCTCCCACACCCGAACGCGCAGACCCCGACCACCACGCAACGACCTCGTGGCCGCGATCGCGTCCGAAGGCAGATTCGAGCGAAGCAAGAACCTGATCGCGCAGCGAGCCGCAAGGCGAGCCGAAGCGATGCCGGCGATCGCCCGCGTTTCTCGACGATGGAGGGCCGCCAGGCCCGAAGGAGGAGAAAAACGCAGAGCTAGCACGGGAGACGGACCTCGAAGCGGCAGCCGGGGCCGGTGTTGGCGACGCCGATCTCGCCCGCGTGGGCCTCGACGATGCCGCGGGCGATGGCGAGGCCGAGGCCGGCGCCGCCGCCCGGGGTGCGGGCCGCCTCGCCGCGGAACGCCACGTCGAACACGCGGGGCAGGTCGCCCTCCGGGATGCCGCCGCAGGCGTCGGCCACCGTCACCCGGGCCTCGCCGCCGCGGACCTCGCCGGTGATCTCGACCGCGCCGTCGCTCGGCGTGTGCCGGATCGCGTTCACGACGAGGTTGCGCAGCGCGCGGCCCAGCTCGCTCGCGTCGACCTGGACGGGCAGGCCCTCCCGGACGTCTCCGCGCAGCCGGACGCCCTTGGCGCGGGCCAGGGCCTCCGCGCCGGCGACGGCCTCGGCGACCAGGTCCGCGAGGCCGACGCGCTCGCGGGACAGGCGCAGGGCGCCCGCGTGGATGCGGGACAGCTCGAACAGGTCGTCCACCATCTCGGTCAGCCGCTCCACCTCGACGCGGATGCGGGCGTGGTAGCGGCGGGTCGTCTCCTCGTCGGCGACGACCTCGTCCTCCAGGGCCTCGGCCATCGCGCGGAGCCCGGCCAGCGGGGTGCGCAGGTCGTGGCTCACCCAGGCGACCAGCTCGCGGCGGCTCGCCTCCAGGGCCTGCTCGCGCTCGTGCGCGGCGGCCAGCCGGTCGTAGGCGGCCTCCAGTTCGCGGGAGAGCTCCGCCAGCTCGGCCGGAAGGTGCGCCGACGGGGGACGGAACCGGTCCGCGCGCACGGCCTCGACCAGGGTCCGGTTCGCGGCCACCAGACGCCGGCCGAGCAGGACCGACACCGCCATCGCGACCAGCCCGGCCGACGTCACGACGGCGAGCACCACGGAGCGGTCGTGGTCGTTCAGCAGCATCAGGAACGAGATCACCAGGATGCCGGAGATGGTCGCCAGCACCGTGGCGGCGCCGACGACGATCAGCTGGGTGCCGACCGAGCGGCCGCGCAGCGCGTGCAGGACGGCGAGGGCGACCGCCGCGACGGCGAACGCGGCCAGCGCCGCGTAGAAGACCACCCACAGCAGATCCTCGAAGGGGATCATGGGCCGGTCTCCGCGGGCTCGTAGCGGTAGCCGACGCCCCACACGGTGACGATGCGGCGCGGCGCGGTCGGGTCGTCCTCGATCTTCTCGCGCAGCCGCCGGACGTGGACGGTCACCGTGGAGGAGTCGCCGAACGTCCAGTCCCAGACGCGTTCGAGCAGCTCCTCGCGGGTGAAGGCCCGCCGCGGATGGCGCAGCAGGAACGCCAGCAGGTCGAACTCGCGGGAGGTGAGCGCGAGCCGCGCGCCGCCCAGCTCCGCCTCGTGCGCGCTGACGTCCACGAGGAGGTCGCCGTCGCGCAGCGGGCCGGACGGGCCGGTCGGGACGAGCGCGCCCCGCGCCCGCCGCAGCACCGACCGGACGCGCAGCGCCAGCTCGCGCGGGCTGAACGGCTTCGTCACGTAGTCGTCGGCGCCGGTCTCCAACCCGACGAGCCGGTCGGTCTCCGCGCCGAGCGCCGTCAGCATCACGATCGGGACGGTCGAGGTCTCGCGGAGCCGGCGGCACACCTCCAGGCCGTCCATCCCGGGCAGCATGAGGTCGAGGACGACCAGGTCCGGGGGCTCGTCGAGCGCCCGGCGCAGGGCGGTCCGGCCATCGGCGACGCACACGACCTCGTGCCCGTCGCGGGCCAGGTAGCGGGCGACGACCTCGGCGACCGTCGGGTCGTCGTCGACCACCAGGACGCGCCCGGCGTGGGGGAGGGTGTTCACCCCCCAAAGCTAGGCCCCGGCCGCCGGACCCCACACCGGATGTCACCACCCCGTAAGGAGTCGATCATGCAGCCCCACCGGCGGCGCCGCCCTGGTCGGGGTCAGGGTCCCGACCCCGGGGGTCCTCAGGGTGCGCCTCCGCCGCACGGCGGTGCCCAGGTCGTCCCGCAGGCTGATGACCCCTGGGGGGCGAGCGCATACGGTGGAGTCATGGGTAAGACGATTCTGACCATCCTCGGTGTGCTTCTCGCGGTGTGGCTGGTGGTCACCGTCATCGGCGCGGTCTTCTCGATGCTGAAGTTCTTCTTCTTCATCGGACTCGTCGCCGTCGTGGTGGTACTCGCCGTGACCGCGGTCTCCAAGATGTCGAAAAGCCGCTAGGCGAGCGGCCCGATCCCCTTGCCGCGATGTCACCGGTGACCGCATGATGCCGGAATAACCAGGCGGTCATCGGCGAAGGGGCCCAACGTGCCAGGTCTTGACGGAGTGCTGCGCGAACGAGCGCTCGCCTATCCCGATCGTGTCGCGTACATCGCCGGCGACACCGAGATCTCCTACCGCGACTTCGACCGGCGCGTCGACCGGGTGGCCGCGGCCCTCGCCGCCGCCGGATTGGGCCCCGGCGACCGGGTCGCCGTCCTCGACAAGAACTCCCTCGAATACGCCGAGCTGCTCTTCGGCGCGACCCGGATCGGCGCCGCGCAGGTCCCGGTGAACTACCGGCTGGCGCCCGACGAGGTCGCCTACATCGTCAACAACGCGCAGGCGAAGGTCTTCGTCGTCGGCCCCGAGTTCCTCCCCGTCCTGGACGCGATCGCCGGCAAGCTGGAACACACCGACCTGACGGTCGTCATCGCCGGCGCCGACCCCGCCCACCAGGACTATGCCGCCTGGATCGACGCCGCCCCCGCCGAGATCCCGGCATACGAGCCCGACAGCGGGGACGTGTTCGTCCAGCTCTACTCGTCCGGCACGACGGGGCTGCCCAAGGGCGTCATGCTGACGCACGACAACTTCCTCGCGGCGCTCGCGGCGACCAACGACGTGTGGAACATCGACGAGTCGTCCGTGCTGATGATCGCGATGCCGATGTACCACGTGGCCGGCAACGTGCTCACCGTCTCCGCGGTCTACAACGGCCTCACCGGGGTGATCACGCGCGAGCCCGACCCGACCGCGATCGCGCGGGGCATCGAGCGGAACCGCGTCACGCACATCTTCCTCGTCCCGGTGCTGCTGCAGTTCATGCCGCTGATCCCCGAGGTCACCGCGTCCGACATGTCCAGCCTGCGGCTCATGCTGTACGGCGCGTCCCCGATCAGCGAGGACGTCCTGCGCACCGCCATGGCGATGCTGCCGACCACCGAGTTCCGGCAGGTGTACGGCCTGACGGAGGTCACCGGTGCGATCACCTCGCTGCCCCCCGAGGACCACGACCCGGACGGTCCGAACGCGCACCGGCTGCGCAGCGCCGGCCTGCCGAACGACACCACCGAGCTCAGGATCGTGGACCCGGCCACCGAGGAGGAGCTGCCGTCCGGCCGGGTGGGCGAGATCATCTGCCGGACGCCGCAGAACATGAAGGGCTACTGGGGCATGCCGGACGCGACCGCGAGCGCGCTGTCCGAGGACAACTGGTTCCGGACGGGCGACGCCGGCTACCTCGACGAGGACGGCTACCTCTACATCCACGACCGCGTCAAGGACATGATCATCTCGGGCGGGGAGAACATCTACCCCGCCGAGGTGGAGAACGTCCTGATGGGCCACCCCGCCGTCGGCGACTGCGCGGTCATCGGCGTCCCGGACGAGCGCTGGGGCGAGACGCCGAAGGCGATCGTCGTGACGACCGAGGACGTCTCCGACCAGGAGATCATCGACTACTGCCGCGACCGCCTGGCCCACTTCAAGTGCCCCACCTCGGTCGAGCGCCGCGAGGCGATCCCGCGCAACCCCACCGGAAAGATCCTCAAGCGCGACCTCCGCGCCCCCTACTGGCAGGGCAAGGAGCGCGGAGTTCAGTAATTTATGCATTTCTCTCCTCCTTCGGGCCTGGCGGCCCTCCATCGTCGAGAAACGCGGGGCGATCGCTGACGTATTTACTGCAGCGCCCTTCTCCTTCGGGCGCTGAGCGCCCTCCATCGTCGGGCACTGCGGGCGATCGCTGGCATCGCTTCGTCTCGCCTTGCGGCTCGCTGCGCGATCAGATTCTTGCTTCGCTCGAATCTGCCTTCGGACGCGATCGCGACCATTCAGGTTGTTGCGGGGTTACCAGGTCGCGGGGTGCGAGGGGTGCGAGGTGCGAGGGGGGTGGGGTTACTGGTAGCGGACTACCGCTGAGAGGGGGCGGTGGTCGGAGGTCTTGACGGGGGTCGCCGGGACGCTGCAGGAGACGGCGGCCGACTTGCCGATGAACAGGTAGTCGGTCTTGGTGAGCGCGGTGCCCTGCCAGTTCTGCCGGGTGTTCGCCCCGGTCCGGGAGGAGCCGGACTGGTCGCACTCGTCGTAGGCGGCGTAGAGGGGGTCGAGCGCCGGGCTCTCGGGGGCGTCGGCGAGGTCGCCGCCGACGAGGACGCGGTCCGTGCCCGCGAGGGTGGTGAGGGCTCCGGCCTCCTTGCGGCGCCACTGGGCGCTTTCGGTCTCGCTGAGCTGGGCGACGCAGACGCGGGTCGTCCAGGACGTGACCTCGCCGCACAGGGCGATCCGGGTGCTCCCGGAGGGGGCGGGCAGCCTGGCCTGCCGGTGCGCGGTGAGCGGGGCGTCGGTGCCGATGGCGACGCCCGCGCGGCCCTGCCCGGCCGCGCACGCCTCGTCGCCGGGCGCGAACGCCCAGCTCCACTTGGGCAGGGACGTCTTGAACGTGCGGATCTGACCCTCGCAGACCTCCTGGAGGAGGGCGGCGTTCGGCCGCACCGTGCGCCCGCCGACCTCGGTCGCCCGCATCCGCTGGACGACCTCCTTGGTGAGCTTGGCGGGCGCGGCGCCGGAGGGGCAGTCGGAGCCGCCGCAGACGTTCCAGCTCACCGCGTTGATCGTCACGGCGGCGGGGCGGGGGGCCGCCCCGTCGGCGTGGGCGGGACCTCCGCCGCCCGGCAGGCCCTCGATGCTGGCACCGGTGGCGGCCGCGGCCACGACCGCGGCGGCCGCACAGACCGAGAGCAGGGGAATCAGGGCGCGGGGGGATCGCACACGTGCTCCAGACGGGGAATGCTGCGGGGGTGATGCCGGAATCTCACCACATCAAGATCGCATCCGCCAGCCGTTCGCGACCACTCGGTCACCGGAGGGCGGGGGTCTACCCGATCAAGGCTAAGGGGCCCCGGCGGATGCCGGAGCCCCTCTGCCGCTAGTCGAGCAACGCGGTCACGGTGCCCGCGCCGACCGTCCGGCCGCCCTCACGGATGGCGAAACCGAGCCCCTCGGTCATCGCGACCGGCTTGCCCAGCTCGACGGCCATCTCGACCGAGTCGCCGGGCAGCGCCATGCCGCCCTCGCCGAGGTCGACGCCGCCGACCACGTCCGTGGTGCGGAAGTGGAACTGCGGCCGGTAGCCGTGGAGGAAGGGCCTGCTCCGCCCGCCCTCGTCGGCGGTCAGCACCCGGACCTGCGCCCGGAACCGCAGGTGCGGCCGGATCGCGCCCGGTGCGCTGACCACCTGACCGCGCCGCACCTGGTCCCGCTTGACGCCGCGCAGCAGCATGGCGGTGTTGTCGCCCGCCTCGGCGTGGTCCATCGTCTGCCCGAACGTCTCCAGCCCCGTCGCGACGGAGCCGAACGTCGCGCCGAGCCCGACGACCTCCACGGCGTCCCCGACCCGTATCGCGCCCTGCGCCACGACGCCGGTCACGACGGTGCCGCGCCCGGTGATCGTGAGGACGCTCTCGACCGGCATCAGGAACGGCCTGTCGAGCACCCGGCGCGGCACGGGCACGTAGGCGTCGATCGCGTCGAGCAGGTCGACGATCCGGGCCGTCCAGTACGGGTCGCCCTCCAGCGCCCGGAGGCCGGACACGCGCACGATCGGGACCTCCTCGCCGGGGAACCCGTACTCGGTGAGCAGCTCCCTGACCTCCAGCTCGACGAGGTCGAGGAGCTCGGTGTCCTCGACCATGTCGGCCTTGTTCAGCGCCACCACGACGTGCCCGACGCCGACCTGCCGCGCCAGCACGATGTGCTCGCGCGTCTGCGGCATGGCGCCGTCCTGGGCGGACACGACCAGCACGGCCCCGTCCACCTGGGCGGCACCAGAGATCATGTTCTTGACGTAGTCGGCGTGGCCCGGCATGTCGACATGGGCGTAGTGCCGCGTCGCGGTCGCGTACTCGACGTGCGCGACGTTGATCGTGATGCCTCGGTCGCGCTCCTCGGGCGCGCGGTCGATGCGCTCGAACGGCACCGGGGACGCCAGCCCGCGGTCGGCGAGCACCTTGGTGATCGCCGCGGTCAGCGTCGTCTTGCCGTGGTCGACGTGCCCCATCGTGCCGATGTTCAGATGCGGCTTGTCGCGCTCGTAGAGCTGCTTGGCCATGGTCTCGTCCTCACTGGTGGATCCGGTGAGAACCGATTGGGCGCACACAGGCGCCCAGTGCTGGACCACCCCCCTCCGCTGGTTCTCCGGAGGCGGGACGGAGAGGGGTCAGCTTCGGACTGCCGCGCCCGCTGCCACTGCCGAGAAGGCAGCCGGCACCGCGCTCAGCAGGGCGATGCCTGCGAGCGTCCGGGTGCCGGCTGCGAAGAACATGCCTCGGACATTACGGCCGCCCCCGGCGGAAGTCGACCGATTATTCAGCCGCCCGCGGGGCCCGGTCCACGATCGCTGTGTTCAGAAGGGCGCTGGACTGGGTCGTCGTGCCCGGCGGCCCGAACGGATGGCCCTTGCCCGCGATGACGGTGCGGGTGCCCAGGAAGCGGTGGGTCACGCGGTCGAAGACCAGCTCGTCGCGGACACCGTCCCGGACACGGGTGACCGCGAGCCCATGGCGTCCCGCGGCGTCGACGCCGGCCCGGGCCGCGGTGGCGAGGGGCGGCTCGTTGTCGGCATGCGCCGGCCTCTCGGTCGTGGACGTTTCCCCCCTTGTCCGTGCGGCCGTGCGCGGGTCCCTCCGGTTCAGGCACCGTCCTCGACGACGCCGGCCTCGCGTTCGGGAGTGCGCAGGAGGAGGTAGCCGAGGAGGGCGCCCGCGAGCTGGAATCCGGCGATCGCGAGGACCAGGCCGACCGGGCCGATCGCGTCGGCGGACGCGGCGGTCAGCGCGGCGCCGACCGCGGATGCGCCGATCTTGAGGCTGCCGCCCGTGGTGTTGACCTGACCGAGCCGGTCCGGGGGCGACTCGCGCTGGCGCAGCATGAGCGTGGCCGCGAACACCGGTCCCTCCGCGATCCCCGCGAAGACGAACGCCGCCGTCGCCCATGGCATGGACGGCGTGACGGCGAGGGCGGCGAGCGACGCCCCGAACGCGACGAGCCCGGCGATCATGACGGGTTCGGCGTGCTTGGGCGTCAGCCACCGGCTGGCCGCCAGGGAGCCGATCAGCGAGCCGACCGCCATGGCCACCAGGAGCCGTCCGCCCGCGCTGGGCGGCGCGCCGATGTGCTCGGCGAGCAGCACCGCCGTGACGGCGACGCCGCCGAAGCCCATCCACGCGAGCGTCGTCGCGACGGTCAGCGCCCGCAGCACCCGGCCCTGCGCCAGCACCACCAGCCCGCCCGTGATCACCGAGACCACTCCGGCCGGCACCGGACGCGCCTCGGCGCCCGTCGCCGTCTCGATGGCCGCCGCCCGCCCGCCGACCGCGCCCGTGTCGGCGGCGGCCTCCACCGCAGCCGAACCCGGAGCCGCGCCGTCCGCGCTCGCGGACGGGCCGGGAAAGGGCAGGAACGGGAGGGTCAGGAGGCCGAGGGCGCCGACCGCGACCACGGCGATCCCGGCGTACTGGCCGCCGGCCACGGCGGCCAGGCCGGCGGCGAGGCCGGGGCCGGCGATCCCGGCGACGTTGTAGCTGGAGGCCTCCAGGCCGTAGGCGCGCGAGAGCCGGCCGGCGGGGACGAACCGGGGCAGCAGGCTGGTCAGCGCGACGACGATGGGCTCGGTGCAGCCGATCACGGCGGCGACGACCAGCGCCAGGACGAGCGGCGAGCGCCCCGCGAGGACCAGCAGCAGCCCGGTCGCGGCGACGTAGCAGACGGCGAGGGCGACGGCGCCGCGGCGGGGGCGCGCCACCCGGTCCAGCGCGTTCCCGATCACGGGCCCGCTCAGCACGTACGGCAGCGTCATCGCGGTCTGCAGGTACCCGGCGGTGGCGGCGTGGCCCGTCCGCGCCTGGACGGTCAGGACGAGCGCGGTCGCGACCCCCTCGGCGGACACGCGCAGCATCGTCGCCGACGTGAGGTGGAGGGGAAGCCCCGCGTTCCTGCCGATCACCCTCGAATGGTGGCATAGCGTCCGCCACCTAGACTGCGGAGGGTGACGGCAGCGAAGACAGCGCACGAGCACCGGGTCACCAGCGAGGTCGGACGGCTGCGGACGGTGCTGCTGCACCGTCCCGGCGCGGAGCTCAAGCGGCTGACCCCGCGCAACAGCGACAAGCTCCTGTTCGACGCGATCCCGTGGGCGGGCCGCGCGCAGGAGGAGCACGACGCGTTCGCCGAGGCGCTGCGGTCGCGCGGCGTCGAGGTCCTTTACGTGACCGAGCTGCTGCAGGACGCCCTGGAGTACGAGGGCGCGCGCGAGCAGGCGATCGCCGACGCCATCGTCGACCTGCGCCTCGGCGACCAGCTCCGCCGCGTCGTCGAGGACCATCTGCGCGGGCTCGACCCGGAGAACCTCGCGCACACCCTGATCGCCGGGCTCGCTCACGAGGAGCTGAAGGCCGGGCACGGCCTCGTCTACCGGCTGATGGACGAGCAGGACTTCATCGTCGACCCGCTGCCGGGCCTGCTGTTCACCCGCGACAACAGCACCTGGATCGGCGACCGCGTCGCGGTGACGAGCCTCGCAATGGAGGCGCGGCGGCGCGAGTCGGCCCTCACCGGGCTGGTCTACGCGCACCATCCGCGGTTCGCCGGGGTGGAGCCGGTCTACACGCCGTCGCTGGAGCATCTGGAGGGCGGCGACGTCCTGCTCCTGCGCCCGGGTGTGGTCGCCGTCGGCACCGGCGAGCGGACGACTCCGGCGGGCGTCGAGCGCCTGGCCCGCCAGGTGATCGGGGCCGGCCTGGCCCGTACGGTGCTGGCCGTGCCGATCGCGCAGGAGCGCGCCACCATGCACCTCGACACCGTCTGCACGATGGTCGACGTCGACACCGTCGTGATGTACCCGCCGGTGGCGCACTCGCTGACCGCCTACACGGTGACGCTGGACGACGGCCACCTGCACGTCGCCGAGCCGCGCCCGTTCCTCCAGGCCGCCGCCGACGCGATGGGCCTGGACCGCCTCAAGGTGATCGACACCGGCCTCGACCCGGTCACCGCCGAGCGCGAGCAGTGGGACGACGGGAACAACACCCTGGCCGTGGCCCCGCGGCTGTGCGTCGCCTACGAACGCAACATCGAGACCAACGCGCAGCTGGAGGCGTCCGGGATCGAGGTCATCCGGATCAGCGGGAGCGAGCTCGGGACGGGGCGGGGCGGTCCCCGCTGCATGTCGTGCCCGATCCTCCGCGAGGAGATCTGAGCCTCGCCCGAGCCGCACGGCTCAAGAGCGGATTTTGTGTTCTTCCCGGCGCCGGGGGCTCAGAGGCGCGCGGCGCCGGGAAGAACCATCAACGCTCGCGATGTCGACGGGGGCACGACATCGCCCGAGCGTTGGAGAGGACCATACAAGGTCGGGCGGGGTTCCTTCCAGGCAGGGTCGCTCTATGCCGGATATGCCCGGCTTCGAGCCACTTCACTCCTGCTTCCGTTGCAGAGGTCTTCGTCCGGCTCGTCGAGCAGGTCCGGAAATGCGGAGAGATCCGGTACGACGGCGTGCGCACCGGCAGGAGCGTCCATCCGGTCGTCGCCGGACGACCTGGGCGTCCGCAGAATGGCCCAGACCGTCGTGGTGCCGTCCTCGTGGCGTACTCCCCAGCCCTCGGACAGGGCCTCGACGATGCCGAGCCCGCGCCCGCCGAGCGAGGACAGCGTTCCCGGGCCGCGACGCGGCTCGGTCATGGCGCCGCCGTCGCTGACCTCCACTTCGAGGAGGTCACCGCGGCACAGCCAGCAGACCTTCACCTGGCCGGACGGCAGCGGCCGCGCGTGCCGCAGAGCGTTGCTGAGCAGCTCGCTGACGATGACACTGGCGTCGTCCACGACCGAGTCGTAGACGCCGGAGTCGGTCAGCTCCGAGCTGAGGCGCCTGCGGGCGACCGCGACGCTGGACGGTGCGTGTGGCAGCAGTACGACGCTCGACGCCCTCACCTCCCCGATACTCCGCTCGCTCGGACGAGTCCCGTCATCACCCTTCCGGTACGTCCGAAATGCCCTGATGGCCATGACGGGAAACCCGAACGGATCAGTTCACCACCTGCACAACGAGTCATCGGCCGTCCGGTCACGGTGATCACCCCCGGGATCGGAATCTCGTCACCAACGGCGACCAACCAAGGATCTATCCAGCCAACGGCGGATTTACTCCTCACACACGCGTTTCGTCCGTCACACCCCGCCGACACCGCACTTCTCCGCACCGTTCCCAGCCTGCCACCCCGCGAGACCGCCGAAAGCGCTGGTCACGCACGTCTCACCGGACCGCCCGGGACGGACTGTCCGCACGGTAAGTAACCGTCCGCTCAGCGCGCCGGACGCAACACGAGGCGCATGCACGTCCCCTCGCCCGCCCGTGCGCCACCTGCGGGTCCGCGCCTTTCGGTGACGGAGAGTAGTCGAGTGGTCTGCTGCTCTTCGGGGATTTCAGCGCCAAAAGTCCCGTTATTGGAAGTTTGGGTGGGTTCGATGTGAGATGTCTCACGTCGAGCGGGATGGGCGGAGATCGTGCCGCCCTGCGCCTCCGTCAGCCGTCTGACGATGTACAGGCCGAGCCCGATTCCGCCGAACCGGCGGCGGTCCCCCGCGTCCCCCTGGACGAACCGCTCGAAGATCCGCTCATGGTCCCCGATCGGGATGCCGATGCCCTCGTCGGAGACCGTGACGACGATGCCCGGGCCCTCGCGGCGGGCCCGCACCCGCACGGTTCCGCCGTCCGGGGAGTACTTGAACGCGTTCTCCAGCAGTTGCCCGAGGACGATGTCGGTGGCCATCGCGTCCCCGCTGCACAGCGGCAGGTCGGGCTCGATCTCCAGCTCCACCCGGTGCAGCGGCGACAGCGAGCGGAACCCGGCGACCACGCCCTCCAGGACGCGGGCGAGGTCGAACGGCTCGATCGTCACGGCCAGCTCGTCGGCCCCGGCGCGGGAGCCGAGCAGCAGGTGCTCGACGAGCCGCCCGAGCGACTGGGCGCGCTCGGCGATGGTGGCGACGGCGGCGCGGCGGTCGGCGTCGGTCAGCTCGTCCCACCGGTTGACCAGCGTGGACGCGAACCCCTGCACGACCGTGATCGGGGTCCGCAGCTCGTGGCTGGTCGTGGCGAGGAACAGGTCCTTGGCCTCCTCCAGCGCCTTGGCCTCCGAGACGTCGCGGAAGTCGACGACCAGCTCGCCGGTCTCCTCGATCTCGGCGGCCAGCACGTTCAGCCACGTGCCCGACTCCAGGCGGAACGTGAGCATCTCGCCGAGCGCGGGCATGTCGAACGGCAGCGGACGCCCGATCGCGTCCTCCGGCGGGATGCCGGTGAGGGTGTGCGCGGCGTTGTTCCAGTGCCGGACGACGAGGTCGTGGTCCAGCACCGCGATGCCGTCGGCGCTGGAGTCGATGACGGCGCGCTCGTGCGCCCGCTGCCGGACGACCTCCGCGTAGGCGACGGCGTTGCCGACCGCGACCCCGGCGTGCCCGGCGAGCAGCTCCAGCAGTTCGAGCTCGGTGTGCCCGACCTTGCGGCCGGAGAACAGCGCGTACATCGCGCCGTACGGCCGGTTCTGCAGGTACGACAGGCCGAGGGCGATCGTGTGCAGGCCGGGCAGCTCCGACCAGATCAGGTCGCCGAGGCGCCGCTCGCCCGTCGCCAGCTTGACGGTCTTGCCCGACCGCAGCAGCTCCCCGACCAGGCTCGGCCGCAGCTCGGCGCACCGGCCGCGCATCCGCTCCGGCAGCCCGGACATGCTGACCAGCCGCAGCCGATCGCCCTCGATCTTGACGAAGCCGCCGGCGTCGGCGCCGGTGAGCTCGATGAGCGCGGCGGTGATCCGGTCGAGCACGACGGCGAGGTCGAGCTCGGCGCCGAGGTCGGCGACGATGTCGTTCAGCCGCCGGACGAGCCGGGCCCGCTCGGTCATGCGGTGCTGGACGATCTCGTCGTCCTCGACCGGGTGGTACACCCCGACCCAGCCGAGCAGCGTGCCGCTCGGATCCTTCAGCAGGCTCGTGTCGATGCGGACGTCGATGAGCCGTCCGCCGCGGTGGAAGCGGCGGGTGGCGATCGAGATCTGCCCGCCGTCGCCGTCGCCCTCGCCGCCGGGCCGGGTGAGGAGCCGCTCCTGGACGGCGTTGTGCTCGGCCTTCAGCTCGTCGGGGACGATCGGCGGGACCCGGCCGAGCACCTCCTCGGCGGTCCAGCCGAACATGCGCTCGGCCGCCGGGTTCCACACGGTGACCCGGTGCCGCTGGTCCACGGCTACGATCGCGTCGGCGGCGCTCTCGATGACGGCCCGCGCGATCGGATCGTGCACGTGCTGATACACGTCTGTCATCGTGCCACCGCACTCCGGCCTGCCGCCGGGCAACTTGCGCCGAAACTTGCTTTCGACCCAAACCTTACCGTCTGGTAAGCCTGCCGATGAGCAGGGCCGCGACCCCTGCGACCAGGAACGACAGCAGCGAGGCGCTCATCCACGTCTGCGGCGTGACGTGCAGCGCGTCCCGGACGTCCGACCAGAACGCGGTCCAGCGGGCGACCGTGCCCGGGTTGACGAGCTGGTAGACGACGAACCCGATCGCCCATGCCGCGATCATGCCCCAGCGGGACGGCGCGGTCCGCGAGACGTCCCAGCCGCCCGCCCGGCGGCGGCCGAGGAAGAAGTCGGCGGCGAGGACGCCGAGCATCGGCACGAACACCGATCCGATCAGTGACAGGAAGCCGGCGTAGTCGCCGATGTCCAGGACCAGCGCGAGCACGGTGATGCCGATGCCGAGCGCGACGCTCAGCACCCGGCGGTCGGCCCGGGGGAACAGGTTCTGGATCGACACCGCGGTGGAGTAGGTGTCGGCGAACGACTGGTCGGCCTCCCGCAGCACGAACACCGCGAAGAACACCACGCCCAGCGAGGCGCCGAGGAACGGGTCGAAGATCTTGCCCGAGTCGCCCGCGACCAGCGCCAGCGCGAGCAGCCCGAGGACGTAGGCGACGATCTGCGTGACGGAGTAGCCGACGGCCGCGGCGCCGAACGCCCCGCGCTCGGTGCGCGCGTGCCGGGTGTAGTCGGCGGCGACCGGGACCCAGGAGATCGACACGGCGAGCGCGGCGTCCGCGCCGAGCCAGAACCCGCCCCACGAGCCCTGCGTCAGGTCGGGCAGCGGCTCCCGGACGAGCCGGACGTAGAAGTACACGAGCGCGATCGCCACCGCGACGGTCACGTAGCGGCGCAGCAACCGCACCGAGCCGAGCGGCCAGACCGTCAGCACGGTCGTGACCGCGCCGGCGGCGACCACGTAGCCCCAGCGCGGGACGCCGTCCCACAGCTCGCGGGCGGCGTCGGCGATGACGATCAGCTCGAAGGTGCCCCACCCGACGAGCTGGGCGATGTTGAGGACGGTCGGCGCGTACGACAGCTTCGCGCCGAACAGGCCGCGCAGCAGCACCATTGCGGGCTGCCCGGTGCGCGCGCCCGGCACGGCGGCGAGGCCGAGCATCAGCCCGCCGAGGATCGTCCCGACGGCCATCGCGACGATGCCCGCCATGATCGAGATCGTCGGCCGGCCGTCGGCGTCCGGCGCGAGGACGGTGTAGGCGCCGGAGAAGGCCAGAAGGCTGACGCCGAGGTTCCCCCAGAAGGCGCTCTGGTCCCAGAATCCGAGGACCTTGGGGGCCGGCTCGTCGAGGGTGTACGGGACCTCGTCGCGGGCGCGCTCGCCCTGAGGGCGCTTGTCGACATCGGACGTCACGGGACACGCTCCCTACGCCGGCATTACCCGGACAGGTTCATGCGGTCGGCGACGCCTTGGAGGCCGCCCTCTCAGCCCGGCTGTGGCCCGAGCTCCCGCGGTTATCGGTCAGGCCCGATCGTACAACCGCCCGTCACGCCCTAAAAGAGGGCATCCGGGTCAGATCACACAACATCCGTTAGATCACGCGACGTAGGGCGGGCCGTCCCCCGCACCCTCCATCGGGCGCCCGGCCTCGGCCCACCCGTGCATGCCGTCGTCGACGTTCCTCGCCAGCCACCCCGCCTGGTTCAAGGCGGACGTGACCTGCGCGGACCGTGCCCCGGACCGGCAGATCACATAGACCTCCCGGTCGCGCGGGACCTCCCCCGCGCGGTCGCCGAGCTGGCGCATGGGGATGTGGACCGCCGCGGGCGCGTGGCCCGCGTCCCACTCGTCCTGTTCCCGGACGTCCAGCAGGTAGCCGTCCTGCGGAACGTCCGCGGCGACCACGGCCGGTACGTCTTCCCCGAAATTCATCACACCCCCCATGGAACCGCGCGAAGCCCCCCTGCGTCGAATCACGCATGCGGTATCGGACGCTCCTTTTGGCAGCGCCCGGGCTGGCCATGCTCCTGTCCACGGCCGCCTGCGGCGACGAACAGGCAAACGGAAACTCCGCCGGAGCACCTTCGGGCACGACATCCGTGCAGCCGTCCGGCTCACCGGCGGACACGCTGACCGTGCAGGTCAAGGCCTCCAAGGAGGCGCCCGCCAAGACCTGGCGGCTGACCTGCGACCCGCCCGGCGGCGACCATCCCGAGGCGGCGGGCGCCTGCGCGGCGCTCACCAAGGTCAAGGAACCCTTCACACCCGTCCCCAAGGACCAGATGTGCACCAAGATCTACGGCGGTCCGGAGATCGCCACGGTCAAGGGCACCTGGCAGGGCAAGCAGATCGACACCACGTTCACCCGCGACGACGGCTGCCAGCTGCACCGCTGGAGCCAGATCGGCCCGGTCTTCGGGAACGTCCCGAAGGTCCGCTGACCCCGTCCCGACCCATCTCGATCCATCCGGACGAGCCATCCCCGTTCCGGCTCCGTTCACGACCCGAAGGCCAGGCCCCGGCGCCCGCCGGGGCCTGACCCGTCTCACTGCGCGTGCGGCCGCCGGTCAGAGCCAGCCGCCGATGCTGCGGTTCTGGGAGACGGCGGTGTCGAACGCCAGCGGGCAGGCCAGCACGAGCGTGCGCATCGGCTCCTGCAACTGGACGTGCATGCGCAGGACGTAGCGGTCGGCCCCGGTGAACACCTGGGAGAGGAACTCGCCCATCCCGTCGAAGCCGCGCTGGATGCGGGCGAGCTCCTGCTGCTGCCAGTCGGTGATCCGGCCGCTCAGCAGCTCGTAGTAGCCGATCTGCCGCTCGTGCGGGTCGAGGATCTCCCAGCCGCGCATCGCCCGCTTGCGCAGGTGCCCGACCAGCCCGCCGTGCGGGGTCAGGATCTGCATCCGGGGCGTGCCCATGAACCCGTACGGCTTGTGGAACAGGAAGTACGGCATGCCGTCCGGACGGAAGATCGACAGCTTGCGCTCGGCCTTGGTCTGGCTGCCCTGGTTCATGACGCGCAGGGCCTTCTTCGCGCCGCTCACACCCTCCTCCCGGACGTACGCCGCGGGCTGCCCCTGCGGGCTCCAGATCGTGTAGTTCGCCTCGGTGGAGAAGAACTGCGCCGGCTGGTCGTAGACGAGGATCGGCGACCCGTACAGGTCGGCGGGCTGCTGCGGCGGCGGCTGGTGGTGCTGCGGATGCTGCGGCATGGGGTAGCCGCCCTGCTGCGGTGCCGGGTAACCGCCCTGCTGGGGTGCCGGGTAACCGGGCGCCTGCGGCGGACGGCCGTAGCCGGGAGGCGGGCCCTGAGGCGGGTACGGCGGAGCGGGCGGAGGCGCGCCGTAGGGCGGCGGCGGGGCGCCGTGACCAGGGCCGCCGGGCGGGAAGGGTGGGGGTGGGGGGTATCCCATGGCGGCTCCTGAGAACGCGATCACCGCAGTCGACGCGCGACAGGATACGCCCGGGCCCTCCGGCCCACGGCCGGATTCGCCCGGCGCTACTTGAGGAGGCGGGACATGCGGCGGTCGGCGAGCGGCTTGCCGCCCGTCTGGCAGGTGGGGCAGTACTGGAGCGCGGAGTCGGCGAACGACACCTCGCGGACCGTGTCCCCGCACACCGGGCATTTCTGCCCGGCGCGCCCGTGCACCCGCAGGCCGGTCTTCTTCTCGCCCTTGAGGTCCTGCGCTTCGAGGCCGCGCGAGCGCTCCACCGCGTCCCGCAGCGTGGTGACGATCGCCTCGTGCAGGACGGCGACGTCCTCCTCGGTCAGCGAGGAAGCGATCTTGAACGGGGACATCCTGGCGACGTGCAGCACCTCGTCGGAGTAGGCGTTGCCGATCCCGGCGATCACCTTCTGGTCGCGCAGCAGGCCCTTGATCTGGCCGCGCTTGCCGTTGACGATCCCGGCCAGGGCCGCGGTGGTGAACGACTCGTCCAGCGGGTCGGGGCCGAGGGACGCCACGCCGGGCACGTCGTCGGGGTCGCGGACGACGTAGACGGCGAGCCCCTTCTTGGTGCCGGCCTCGGTGAGGTCGAAGCCCGAGCCGTCGTCCAGGTGCACGCGCAGGGCGAGCGGGTTCT
This sequence comes from Actinomadura sp. NPDC023710, assembly GCF_040639875.1. NCBI lineage: Bacteria > Bacillati > Actinomycetota > Actinomycetes > Streptosporangiales > Thermomonosporaceae > Actinomadura > Actinomadura sp. NPDC023710. The sequence continues at coordinate 4,082 of NZ_JBFAGB010000012.1, read as the reverse complement.
TCCCCCCGGGCCGGACGGGCTTGACCGGGATCTCGTCGCGCCAGCGCAGCCAGCCGGCGCGGGCGAGATGGACGACGAGGTGCAGCCCGTCGACGTCCAGGTCGAGGAACTTGCCGTGCCGGGCCGCGCCGGTGACGGTCAGCCCGCCGAGCGCGGTCACCGGCGGGTCGTAGGTCTTCAGCGCGGAGATGGCGAGAACATCGACACGGGCGACGGCATGGCCGACCGCGCGCTCCCGCAGGAACCCCGCCAGCGCCTCCACTTCAGGTAGCTCAGGCATGGCTTCAGTATCCGCGAAGAGCAGCGCCGCCGGAACGTTCGTCCACAGCCCTGTGGACACCTGTGGAAAACCCTGGGGCCGGTGTGACCCGGATCTCGGAATCACCCATACCCCCTAGGGGTTGTCACAGGTGTCCGGTTATGGCAGCATGAGGCCGACGAGATACCCCCCAGGGGTAATAAGCGAAGGAGACGCCGATGAGCACCGCCACCTACACCGTCAGCGGGATGACCTGCGGCCACTGCGTGAGCTCGGTGACCGAGGAGGTCGAGCAGATCACCGGTGTGACCGGCGTGGACGTCGACCTCCAGTCCGGCAGGGTCACCGTCACCAGCGAAACCCCCCTCGACGACGCCCGGGTCAAGGACGCCGTCGAGGAGGCCGGATACCAGCTGACCTCATGAGCGGACCGCGCCTCGCCCCCGGGCGGGGTGCGTCCCTCGGAACATCGAGCGGAGTGAACGGCATGAACAGCGCGACCAGGCTAGGGGCCTACGCCGTGGGTGTGGCGGTCGTCTTCGGCGGCGCCGCTGGCGTCGGCAAGATCGTCGGTCCCGTCGGCGGCACGGCGGAGATGGCGTCCCATCAGAACGGCGGGGGCCACGGCGGTGCGGGCGAGGGCGGCGGGCACGGCGCCGGAGGCCACGAAGGCACGGCGTCCCACGCGCCGGGCGGGCTCCAGGTGTCGGAGGACGGCTTCACGCTGGCCCCGGAGCGGACCGTCCTCGACTCCGGCAAGAAGACGGACTTCCGGTTCACGATCAACGGACCGGACGGCAGGCCCGTCACCGGGTTCACGCCGCTGCACGGCAAGCGCCTGCACCTGATCGTGGCGCGGCGCGACCTGTCCGGCTTCCAGCACCTGCACCCGACCGAGGCCGGGGGCGGCGTCTGGACCGTCCCGATCACGCTGGCCAAGCCCGGCGTGTACCGGTTCTTCACCGACATCCAGCCGGCCGGCGCGAAGCGGCAGATCACGCTCGGCACGGACGTGTTCGTCCCCGGCGACCTGCGCCCGGCCCCGCTGCCCAAGCCCGAGCAGGTCGCGAAGGTGGACGGCTACGAGGTGCGGCTCACCGGGGGCCTCACTCCCGGCAGGTCCACCGAGCTGACCCTCGCCGTGAGCAAGGACGGCGAGCCGGTCACCGACCTGCAGCCGTACCTGGAGGCCTACGGGCACCTCGTCGCTCTGCGGCAGGGCGACCTGGCCTACCTCCACGTCCACCCGGACGGGGAGCCCGGTGACGGCGAGACCAGGCCCGGTCCCGGCATCACGTTCTTCGCCGAGGCGCCCAGCTCCGGCGCGTACCGCCTGTACCTGGACTTCAAGCACGACGGCAAGGTCCGCACGGCCGAGTTCACGGTGCACGCCGGGCACGTCCCCGTCCAGGAGCAGGGCGAGGAGCCCGAGCAGGGGCACGACGACCAACCCCACACCCACTGACGTTCCGCACGATCGAAGCAGAGGAGGACGCGATGAGCACGGACGCTGTGTCCGGGCGTATCGAGCTGGCGATCGGCGGTATGACGTGCGCGTCGTGCGCCAACCGCATCGAGCGGAAGCTCAACAAGCTGGACGGCGTGACCGCCACGGTCAACTACGCCACCGAGAAGGCCAGGGTCGAGTTCGGGTCGGGGGTGTCGCCCGAGGAGCTGGTCGCCACGGTCGAGAAGGCGGGCTACTCCGCCGCCCTCCCCGCCCCGCCGAAGGCCGCCGAGGACGCCGCCCCGGAGCCGGCCGACGAACTGCGCCCGCTGCGGCAGCGGCTGGTCACCGCGGTGGTGCTGTCGGTCCCGGTGATCGCGATGGCGATGATCCCGGCGATCCAGTTCGAGGCGTGGCAGTGGCTGTCGCTGACGCTCGCCGCCCCGGTCGTCGTGTACGCGGGCTGGCCGTTCCACCGGGCCGCGGCGGTCAACCTGCGGCACGGCGCGGCGACCATGGACACGCTGATCTCGCTCGGCACGCTGGCCGCGTTCGCGTGGTCGCTGTGGGCGCTGTTCTTCGGCACCGCGGGCGAGCTGGGCATCAAGCACGGGTTCGAGTTCTCCATGACCCGCTCGGACGGGTCGATGAACATCTACCTGGAGGCCGCCTCCGGCGTGATCATGTTCATCCTCGCCGGGCGGTACTTCGAGACGCGCTCCAAGCGCCGCGCGGGGGCCGCGCTGCGGGCCCTGCTGGAGCTCGGCGCCAAGGAGGTCTCGGTCGTCCGGGACGGGCGCGAGGAGCGGATCCCGGTCGACCGGCTCGCCGCGGGCGACCTGTTCGTCGTCCGTCCCGGCGAGAAGATCGCCACGGACGGGACGGTCGAGGAGGGCTCGTCCGCCGTGGACGCGTCCATGCTGACCGGCGAGTCCGTCCCGGTCGAGGTCGGGCCCGGCGACACCGTGGTCGGCGCGACCGTGAACGCGGGCGGGCGGCTGCTGGTGCGCGCCACCCGGATCGGCTCCGACACCCAGCTCGCGCAGATGGCGCGGCTGGTGGAGGACGCGCAGACCGGCAAGGCGCAGGTGCAGCGGCTCGCCGACCGGATCTCGGGCGTCTTCGTCCCGGTCGTGATCGCGCTGGCGCTCGGCACGCTCGGCTTCTGGATCGGCACCGGCGAGCCGCTCGCCGGCGCCTTCACCGCCGCGGTCGCCGTGCTGATCATCGCCTGCCCGTGCGCCCTCGGCCTCGCCACCCCGACCGCGCTGATGGTCGGGACGGGGCGCGGCGCGCAGCTCGGCATCCTGATCAAGGGCCCGGAGGTGCTGGAGTCCACCCGCGCGATCGACACCGTCGTCCTGGACAAGACCGGCACCGTCACCACCGGCCGGATGGCCCTGGTCGACGTCATCACCGCCGACGGCGTCGCGGAGGAGGACGTGCTCCGGCTGGCGGGCGCGCTGGAGAACGCGTCCGAGCACCCCATCGCCCAGGCCATCGCGAAGGGGGCCGTCGAGCGGATCGGCGACCTCGGCGCGGTCGAGGACTTCGCCAACGTCGAGGGCCTCGGCGTCCAGGGCGTGGTGGACGGCCACGGCGTCCTGGCGGGCCGCCCGCGGCTGCTCGCCGAGTGGTCGCAGCACCTCACGCCCGACCTCGAAGGCGCCATGGAGAAGGCCCGGGCGCTCGGCCGCACCGCGGTCGCGGTCGGCTGGGACGGCGAGGCCCGCGCGGTGATCACCGTCGCGGACCAGGTCAAGCCCACCTCGCGGGAGGCGATCGAGCGGCTGCGCGCGCTCGGGCTGCGCCCGGTCCTGCTGACCGGCGACAACGAGACGGTGGCCCGCACGGTCGCCGCGGAGGTGGGGATCGAGGAGGTCATCGCCGACGTCCTGCCGCAGGACAAGGTGGACGTCGTCAAGCGCCTCCAGTCGGAGGGCCGGACGGTCGCCATGGTCGGCGACGGGATCAACGACGCCGCCGCGCTGGCCCAGGCCGACCTCGGCCTGGCGATGGGCACCGGCACGGACGTGGCGATCGAGGCGTCCGACCTGACCCTGGTGCGCGGCGACCTGCGCGCCGCGGCCGACGCCATCCGGCTGGCGCGCCGCACGCTGGGCACGATCAGGGGCAACCTGTTCTGGGCCTTCGCCTACAACGTGGCCGCCCTCCCGCTCGCGGCGTCGGGCCTGCTCACCCCCATGATCGCCGGAGGGGCCATGGCCTTCTCCTCGGTCTTCGTCGTGACCAACAGCCTGCGCCTGAAGCGTTTCTCTGCCTGATCGCGGTCGTGGGGTGCCGGGCCCTGGGGGCCCGCCCCGCCGGCGGGGTACGGCGCCGACATCGTCTGCGGCGACGTCCAGCCGCTCGGGC